>JAIEBK010000133.1:29325-45897 GCA_029070945.1 Muribaculaceae bacterium | reverse complement strand
ATGTACACAAAAGTGTACATTATGATTCAAACAAAAATATTAAATTTGCTTTATGAAAAATATAAAGTTGATGAAAAATATCCGCAACTCGATTTGGATTATTGCCGGTTTCCTCATGGTATCCTCCTGCACGGAAAATGACCATTTCATTTCCGAACCGGAACCTCCGAAACCGGAGATTCCAGACGAACCTGCTTCTCCTTCAGACCCGGATGACCTGACTGAGATTCCTGATGAAGCACGCTTCAGGATTGCTCTTTATGACCATCACTCGTTCAATGGCGAGAAGTATCCCGACAACCCGGCATTCAGTTCACCGGCTCCATTCGACTTCATCGGTTTCAGAATGGTGCTTCCTGGCGGATTCTCTCCATTCGGCTTTCAGCCATATCTATGCTATGACTCCATAGTCTGGTCCTCGCCGGATCTTCCGGATACTTTTAAGGTTTTTGAAAATAGTAATAACTATACAAGCCTAACATCCCAATGGGGCAGTTACTTCTTCAAAGAGGGATCTTATACTGTCTGTCTGAAAGGTTACCGAAAGGGAGAAATCGTGCATTCCGACTCACTTACATTCAAGCTTAAAGACAGGGATTTCCTCTGTTTCAAATGGTCTGAATGTCCTATCGATCCCAAACCCGGTGTTTCGCAAGGAATCTACTGTTATCTTGACGGTAAGTTTAAATATAAAATCACTTATCCTATCGAAATCGACGGATGTAAAGTCTTCAATATCTATATAAGCTACCAAGGTGAAAATAAAGATGAGATGGAATGTTCTGTTATGAAAACTATGCTTGAAGACTTTCTGGAATCACATCTTGGAAAGCCTGTGGAATATGAGAATGCTGATCTGAAAGGAATGTTCATGAAGCTTCCCGACGATGATAAGTTCGGCAAATTATATGAGAACAAGACTACAAGAGCCATTATAGTCAATGAACAGCCCGACGAGGACAGTTACAGACGCGAACGTTTCTACATACATGTCGAATCAAAATAAAACTCATGAAAACAAAGCTTATATATATTATTGCCGTCTTCCTTTTGGCCATCTCCTGCAGTTCGGAAGAGAAGCCTTTCATAAAGGGAGGTGATTACCCTACTTCCATATTTCTTTCCAAAGGAATGCAGACAGACGCATCGGCTACGACCGTCGATCTCAGTTTTCACCATATTACCGGAATCCTGACCGTAACGTGTGATGAATACTGGTGCAAGGTAGAGAACATTTCGTCAGACCCTTCCATGACGTCGACCGATGTAAAGCTACTGATTGACAAGAACTCTGACTTGACAAGCCGTAAAGCCACATTGACTCTTACCGTAGACGGCTTCACACGTACCATCGATATTCTGCAGGAGGCTGAAGACATACTGCAGCCGGAAGATGATATAATCTATGCCGCACGTGAAGAAAAAGACTTCGGCGTAAGATTGGAAACCAATGTCTCCGGCGAGATAAAGGTAGACTTCAGATTTGACGGCCAACCGGATTGGATCGAATTTGTGGATACTGTCTATGCCAACTCCAATCCATGGATTCCGGGAGATATACTTCACTTCACCACTCCGCAATGCTATCTCCACTTCAAAACGAAAGAGAATACCGGGCTCGGGCGGATATGTGAGGCGACACTATCTGTGGGAGGATCTGACGTTAAGTCGCGGCTCTGCATCATTCAGCAACCAAGGCTTTTTGATGAAGAAGAGACAATTGCGATCAATAATGCCGGAACTCTCGATGTGCTTATCGGAACAGACAAGGAAAATATCCGCAGGGTTCGGAATCTTAAGTTGACAGGCGAAATGAACGGACTCGACTGGACCGCTTTGAGATCATTTTTCTATCAGGGCATGGCGATGGATCCTGAGCCTGACGCATACCCGGTTAAACTCGATCTCAGTCAGATATATTCAGTAAAGGGAAACAGATCGCATTACTCTGCATGGAATTATCCTGTCAAGGAACCGGAACTATATGTCTATCAAGACTATGATATTCCCCAAGATGCATTGGCTTATTATGTAAACCTTGCCGGTATAATCCTTCCTGAGAAGACTGTAAGAATTAATAGCGGTGCATTCCGTCGCAGTATAAGCTTGACATCCATTGATATTCCCGACAATGTTGAAGAGATCAGTAATGGAGTCTTTAATATGTGCCTGAATCTGAAGGAAATTAATATCTCGGATAATTCCCGTCTTAAAAAATTGGGAAGAGAGGCGTTCTCAGGATGTGGTCCGATAGAATACGTGAACCTCCCGATATCTCTCACGGATATTGTAGACGGATATCTTGATTTTTCGGTAATGGAATTGAAGGTGCATTGGCCAACACCCCCGGCACTGCGCGTTCCTCCGGTCGTAAGGGAAGGAAGTGTACTCTATGTCCCAAAAGGTAGCGCTCCCCTATATCAGGATGCATCAGGATGGAAACGCTTTCCCTCTATTGTGGAATTTGAAGAATAGACCGAAAATAATAAAGGCGGAGACATGATTTAATGTCTCCGTCTTTCATAGGATAATCTTTGATTATAACAGATTCTCGCGCTCGGTGATCTCGGCATCGGTCATGGTGTAGCCTCCGAGGCTTCCTTCCTTAGCCTGGATACATATGTAGACCATCGGTTCTGCGGATGTGCATTTGAGATTGCGGTCGCAGTTTGTCGCTACGCGTATTACGGATCCTTCCGCCACATCAAACACATCGCCGTTTACCTGAAATTTCCCGGCACCGGAGAGAATGATGTAGTTTTCTTCGTTCTCCTTGTGACTATGGAAGAAAGGGACGGCCTGTCCTGAAGGAAGGGATCCGAAGGAAATCTCACAGGATGTCTCGCCTGCTGCATCCTTTACAAACTGCTTGCCCTCGAAGCCTTTCAGGCTTCCTACCGATACGTGGGAGAACTTTTCACCCGAATTCAGAATCTTTACTTCGCTCATATTTTTATTTCTATAAAAAGTTTATTAACTTTGCAGTGGAAACCCACTATCTTTTCGATAGTGCAAAGATAATACATATTTAGAGATAAAACAAGAAGTTACCCTTAAGAAAGGCACTTACCGTCAAGTAACTATTATTGAATATGAACTCGTTACCGCTTCATGAAAATTTAAAAAAATTTACTTATGTAGAAGACTGCCCGATACGGAACATTATTTCAAGGTTTTCCGGCAAATGGACAATGCTTGTGCTGTGTATCCTCGCCGAAAATCCTGCTACAAGATTCAACGCTATTGGAAAGGCACTCCCGGACATCTCGCCGAAAGTATTATCGGAAACATTGAAGAATCTTGAGTCGGACGGAATGGTGAAGAGAATGGTATATGCAGAGATTCCTCCACGAGTCGAGTATTCGCTGACATCATTGGGGAAAAGCCTGATTCCCCTGATCGGGAATCTTGTCTCATGGGCCGTGGACAATCAAGATAAATTTCCGAAATAAGAAGACTTTTGCCGAATATGAGGAAAATAACGTTCGATAAGGAAGAATGGAAACTGAGAATCTGAATATATTTTCTCTCGGAATGTTGTAATTTCATAATTTTTTTTTAACTTTGCATTGTAATCTAATTATCTATAAATTAATCAACCTAAATGAAACAATCATTCATTACTTTGCTTGCAGCCATTGCAGCTGTTGGCGCGTCTGCCCAGTCGGTGACTGCCGTATGGGAGCTGAGTGATCCAGACAAGCTGTCGGCAGTGTCAGTGAAAGGCGATGCGGATGCGGCTAAATTAATCACTTTTGGCCAGGAAACAGGATCTAAAATAGCTAAAACACGCCTGTTATCTCAGTCTGGAGCTGATTCAGGACTTGAGCCAGCGGTATATGATCCGGCTTTTACAGCCTTTACTCCGACTACAAAAGTGACATCAAAAACTGACGGACACAGTATCAGTGTCAGTGTCACGCCAAAGAGCGGACATACGTTCAAACCCACTACAGTATCATTTGATGCTGTGAAAGTCGGCACGGATGGCGGAGCTATCGATGTGTATTACACTGTTACCAGAGGTAAGGAAACAGCCATTGCTACCGGGTTAGGTCCCGTGCGTAACAAAGTCACAGCGGCAAATGCCACAGGATTCAGTCACTACGAGTATTCTCTTGGAGACGTCATAACAGACGGGTCACCCTTTGTACTGACACTCTACATCATGAATATTAACGGCAGTGACAATTCCTCACCGAAAGAGATTGCTATGCGTAATATTTCCATAACCGGTGCTGTAGACCAGGGAATATCTTCGGTTGGCTCATATGTAAAGTCTATGACATGTCAGGCTACTGAAAAAATTGGCGGAACCCCCTTTACCCTTGATCTGACTTCACTTGTCGCAGATCTTAAGAACGGAGAAACAGCCAGCTATCCATCCGTTCTATTTGGAGATCCCACTGATTTCTCTTTCTCGTTAGCCGATGGATACAGAGCCGAAACTGTGTATGAGAATCATACGCTTAAGGTCAGCATCGCTAAAGGCGAATCCGTTGAGATGACTTTCGGAATACGCTTCAAGGTATCAAACCGCGGAGACCGTCCCGAAGCAAAGCCTCTCGGCAGAGGACTTATGGCTGTAAGTCTGTCAGGAGCCCAGATGGGTAGCGGCAATCTCGTGTCGTGGCGTCATCGCGAAGCTGACGGCTACGGAGTGAAATACAAACTCTACAGAGGAGACGAGAATGCACAGAATACTGCGCTCAACCAGGGTCGGTATATCATTGACAGGACTAATTTTTCAGATAGTTCAGGCAAACCGGAGAATTACTATCGCCTTGAGGTATATGACCAGTTTGGCAATCTCCTTGAAACTGAAATCAGCCGAAAGACATGGGATAGCCAGACCCTCTATATTCCGACAGAGACGCCTATAGACACCAAAAACGGAGCCACATACACTCCCAATGATGCTTCTTACTGCGACATGGACGGCGACGGAGAATATGAGATAATCCTCAAATGGTCTCCTTCCAACGAAAAGGACGCAGCCAGCTCCGGAACGACATCTCCGGCCATCTTCGACTGCATCAAGCTTGACGGTACCCGCCTATGGCGCATCAATGCCGGACCTAACTTCTTCACAAGCGCTCATACCATGCAGTTTATTGCATGGGACTTCGACGGAGATGGCTACGGTGAGTTCATGATGAAGACCGCTCCGGGTACAATTGACGGAGAAGGCAACTATGTACTTCTTGGCGATGACGATCCTAACGAAAACCTTCTCAGCGGTCGTGGCAAGCAGGACCATGGTTCGGAGTACATTACAGTTTTTGACGGTCCTACCGGTGCAGCTCTCGCTACTATCCCGTATCACACCGACTATAAGGCCGGCCTCAACTATTGGGGCGACAGCAATCAGAACCGTTCGGAACGTTATCTCGCAGCCCTTGCATACCTTGACGGACCCGATGCCAATCCGAGTCCCATTTTTGCCCGTGGTTATTACTCCGGCGCATTCGTGGCGGCTTATGACTGGGACGGCACGACACTTTCAGAGCGTTGGGTAAGCCGTAACACCACTTCCGGAAAAGGCCTCTGGGGCGAAGGCGCCCACTGGATTTCCGTCGGTGACTGCGATGGTGACGGATTCCAGGAAATCATCTATGGTTCGGCTGCCCTGGATCACGACGGCTCCCTCCTTTACCGTACAGGCCTCGGCCATGGCGATGCCCTGCATCTTGGTGACTTCCTTCCCGATCGACCCGGTCTTGAAGTGTTTATGGTACATGAGAAATCACCCTATGGTTGTGATCTTCGTGATGCAGCCACCGGAGAGTTTATTCTTCATATAACTGCATCCGGCGATACCGGACGTGGTCTTGCCGCACATTTTGATTCTTTCTACGACCATTCCCAGTTCCTCTATAGTGCTTCGGCAGGTGTACATGACTGTTTTGACGGTAAAATGTATGCTGAGACATGGGCCATAGGACAGAGCGGTGCCGGAATCAATAACCGTATATACTGGGACGGTGACCTTTACGATGAATTCTTCGACAAGAGCATCATCGCACACTGGAATCATGAAAATGCATGGTTTGACCGCTATAAAGTCAATGGAGGCAATTATGTAATAGGAAAGTTGAATAACAGCAGTAAGTTCAATCCTTGTGTGCTCGGTGATATACTGGGCGACTGGCGCGAGGAAATAGTGACCTGGGACGAGGCAACCAACTACCTCATCATCAATGCTACAAGCTATACGTCAAAATATCGTATTCCTCACCTGATGGACGACCTCAACTATCGCGTACAGGTAGTGAACCAGAACTGCTGCTACAACCAGCCTCCGCATCTTTCGATCGATCCCGCTATTGTCTATGCTGGAAATCCGAATAAGGCACAGCAGCAGGACGTTGATACAGGCGTAGCCGACATAGAGGCGGAAAATGATACGCAAGACGTGATCTATACACTTGAGGGTATCCGTATCAAACATATTACTCAGCCCGGCATTTACATTGTAAATGGTCATAAAGTGACTGCAAGATAATCTACCCTGGATATAGAATAATAACATAGGGGACGTTCCGGCCGGAATGTCCCCTATGTTATTTATATATTTTCTTGTTCTCAAGAATTATTTCTTCACCAGTCGAAGTGCTGCCCAATGGTCGCCTTCTTCAGTAGTCTGGGCCACGCTGAACCCCAATGGTTCAGCCGCCTCCATCAATACAGGAATATCTGATGTATAGAAGCCACTTAACAGCAATGTGCCGCCATTATGTATCTTCTCTGCGTAGCGGGCAATATCAGACGTTATGACATTCCTGTTGATATTAGCTAAGAAAATATCCGCAGGCTGAAGATCAGCTAATGCTGATGCATCGCCGCAAGTGAAAAATATAGACTGACTGTTGAGCGCTGCGTTTTCCACTGCGTTTTCAAAAGCTCCCGGATCAATCTCTATTCCTGTTACTTTTCCGGCACCACGCATCTTGCAGAGAATGGCAAGTATTCCCGTGCCTGTACCCATATCGATTACTGATTTCCCTTCTATATCGTCAAGGTCAAGAATATAACGTATCATCTGAGATGTTGTGGCGTGATGTCCTGTGCCGAAAGCCATTTTAGGATCAATCAGGATATCGTATTTTGCCTTCGGGACGTTCTTATGAAAAGAAGAATGCACCACACATTCTCCGGCGATGACTATAGGCTGGAAATAATGTTTTTCCCACTCTTCATTCCAGTTCTGACTCTCGATAAACTCATTGGAAAATGAGATGGATGTTTCCATCGGGAAATCTTCTATCGCTTCCTTAACTGCAATCTCTGAAAAATCAGATGCCTGTATGTAGGCGGTCAGACCGGTCCCGTCAGGTTCGAAACTCTCAAATCCAAGATCGGCCAAGAAAGCTGCGAGAAGGTCTGTGATGTCTTCGGAGCAAGGATTGCATTCGAAGCGCACTTTGAAGTAATTCATTTCTTTTTCTTTTTGAAAAAGGAAAAAACCTTACGGGCCGCTCCAAACGCAGAGACTCCCATAAGGATATAATCAGTATAGTTGAGTCCTCGTATGATCTTCACAGGAATGGATCCAAGGCGGCCCGCCGCTTTAATCGATCCATCCGGCGCAAATGGATTACGTTCTCTTAAGACTTCAAGCTGCTCGAACAGCTTTGCCTTGGAAAATTCCTTTCTGACAGCGATTAAGGCGCGCTGATGACGAATCTCATCAAGAGTATAACCATCGAACTGCAATGGGTCTTCGACAGGCTTTACTACCTTGTCGCTGTTTATTCGCTTGATTTCTTCCATGGTTTTTCGTTCAATAGTTTATTTCAAAAGCACCTTTGTCAGCATCTTTGCGATAGGATTCATTATCAATTCTTTCTTAAAGAAATAGACCAAAGCCATGAGAACAAGCATCACGCCACCGGAAGCGAGAAACGCAAGCGCAGGAGACAAGAAAAGCTCAAAAGCATAGGCCAGACTGATACCAAAGAGAATCAATGCGCATATGCCGAGAAGAAGGCACACCGCGCCCGCGACAGCCGCACCGCAAAGAACAGTTATCTTTTCAGCCGCCGTCAGCTTGGCGTACTCCAATTCAAGAGTAGCCCAGTCTTTCGACTGGGCTATGATACTCTTTATCTCATCTAAAAATTTAGTCTTACTCATCCAATAGCGGCCTTTAGGATGTGCTTATTCCTCTCCGGTGAGTTCCGCTACAAGAGCGTCTACTTCCTGATCGCTTATCTTGATACCTTTTCTCTTAAGGATGCTGACGATGCGTCTGCGAACGTCCTCACCCTTTTCTGGTGCAAAAAGGATTGCTGCACCACATCCGACTATCGCACCTCCAAGAAATGCATACAGAATATTAAGAGCTTTCATATATCTTTTTTGTGAATTTAAAATTAGAGACTCTTTTCAATCTGCTCCTCAATTTCATCGGCAAGCTCCTCAAGTTCGTTTCCTTTGAGTTTGATGCCCTTTTCTCTGAGGACCTTAATTATTTTCCTACGGGTTGTCTCTCCTTTTTCAGGAGCTACGAGGAGACCGACTGCTGCTCCTGCGATAGCGCCGCCAACTACAGCGCAAATAATGTGCATTGCTTTCATGTCAATATTATGTTTTTAATTAATACTTAGTTTTATTTCTGTGTTTACTATTACAACAACTAAAATACATTTTGGATTAATCAATGCTAAAAATTATCGTAACAGCGGCTAATTCTCAACGTTGCGCCAGAATGCCTTCTGAGACTGAAGCCCTATATGCCAGAACCCCTGATGCAGACAGTTCGACTGTCTGCCACTCTCCTCCTGGAAGAGGAAGCGAAACGTGGGAGTCGTCTATGAAAGTCATAAGAGGATATTCCTTACCGTTGTATTCGAGGCTCCAGGTCTGCGAGTCCTGTGAAAAGTCAAGCCTGTAAGTCTCTCCGGTGGATTCCAGTGTGACATCATAGCCTTTCCCGTCGCACTTCACGAGGTAACGGCCTTGTTCCGTATCAATCGTTTTGGTAGATGATGTCATGGGATTATCGCCGCTCCAGAATTCTATTGTATTAAGGACAAGAAGATCCGCGAGTCCACATACTTCATAGACCGGAAGAATCCAAAATGCGACAAAGAGCACTTCATTGACAAATTTATTCGACACCTGTTCGTTCCAGACATATAGATTTCTCGTCAAAGCGAATTTTCCCATACAGGAAGTCAGTGAAGAGAATAGAAGTGCCGCAAGAGCCACTGTCAGAATCGTTTTTTTCATTCTCAGTTAAGTTAAAGTTGTTTTTATCTGAAGTTGTTCAGACTTGTTTTTCCGCATTGTTCAGAGTGGAAAAATCAGTTTAGACGACTTCTATATTCTATATAGAAAAAACACATGTTTGACGGGCTTTGTTTTCCTACCGATGGAAAAAGACTCATGATAGGCAGACACAACCCGGGCCGGAGCTACGTCCCTTTGCAATTATTATCTATGCGGTATGCCCTGAGAGGGTATGATAGGGAGTGGACGTTATGCACCGACCCGGATGTGTCTCAATAAGTTATATACAAAAGTTATTTCTATCGTCTTATATAAAAAGATTTTCTTTCATTCGAAGATAAAACGATATTAAGACTTATAATGTTCGTATATTTCACATACTTTAACTTTATAGCGGAAAACTTGTCCGAAAACGGAAGTTTTACAGATTTTTTAATAAAAGCGATATTAAACATAACATATTTTTTATTAATTTTGCAGACAAAACAAGAGATAAAGCAAAATTACGATGAATATAAGACGATATCTATCGTTTGCCATATCTGTATCAGCACTATTGGTGTCATTCTTTCCTATAGATGCAGATGCGAAAAACAAGGATGACGACCGATTGACTATAGTCCTTGATCCCGGACACGGCGGTAAAGACTTTGGAGCGTGCGAAAACGGTGCAAAAGAAAAAGACATCAATCTTCAGGTCGCAAAAAAACTTCGTGATCTCATTGAAAAGGATCTTAAGGATGTAGATGTTGTGATGACAAGGTCAACGGATGTGTACCTTACGCTTCAGGAAAGGGCCGATATAGCAAATGGTTCCGGAGGAGACATGTTTATGTCGATTCATGTTAATTCAGTCGACAGGAAAAATAAACGCAGGCAGTCGATCGATGGAAGTTCGGTGTATGTACTCGGTCTGCATCGCGACCAGGATAATATGAAAGTGGCGATGCGCGAGAATGCCGTGATCGAGCTTGAAAGCGACTACAAGGAGAAATATTCGGGCTTCGATCCATCGAAAGATGAGAGTTACATAATCTTTGAAATGGCTCAGAAGAGGAATCTCGGAGAAAGCATCCGGATTGCCGGAGACGCTCAGAACGAGCTTGTGAATACAGCAGGAAGGTCAAACCGAGGTGTGCGTCAGGCTGGATTCTGGGTGTTATGGGCAACCTCTATGCCGGCGGTTCTCGTAGAACTTGATTTCATCTGCAATCCGGAGTCTGTAAAGTTCATGACCTCTGAAAAAGGAGTCGAACAACTGGCTGCTTCCTTATATAATTCGATAAAAAAATTCGTAGAAAGACGGAAATGATTGTTATATCTGTGTTATAACTTTAGATAAATAATTCGACCATCAACCATAACCCAAGAAAATGAAGAAGTTATTCAATAAAGAGTTCGCAATTGGACTATCCGTGATAGTCGCTATTCTTATACTGATTTTCGGTATTGATTTCCTTAAGGGTATCAATCTTTTCCGTCCGGCCCACTATTATCTGGCTTATTACGAGAATGTCGATGAGCTGACAGTGTCGTCGCCGATCCTGATCAACGGATATAAGGTAGGCCAGGTAAGGGAGGTCAATTTCAACTATAACAAACCGGGTAAGGTTGAGGTCGTAATGGCTCTTGACAAGAATCTTCAGCTTCCGGAAGGCTCCGTAGCTAATATTGGCACCACTCTCATGAGCGGAGCGAGAATTGAACTTACATTGGGTTCCGGTCCGGGAATGATACCGACCGGAGGTGAGGTCCCTACCGGTGTGAAAGCCGGCCTTATGTCATCTCTTCAGGATGGTGTATTACCCGCAGTCACAGCGGTCCTCCCGAAAGTGGACTCCTTACTTTACAATCTTAATCTTCTTGTTGCTGATCCTGCTCTCCGGGCCTCTATACAGAGACTTGACGGAATAACCGACAATCTGCTTGCCACTTCTCAGGGTCTTAACTCGACAATGAACAGACAGGTGCCGGTTCTTGCCAACAATACTGTCAGAATCACCCAGTCGCTTGACACTATTGTCGGCAACCTCGGTCAACTTTCTTATCAGCTGAAGGCTCTTCCACTGGACGCAACGATGGAAAATGTCAATCAGCTTACAGCAAATCTGTCGCAGTTCTCCCGTCAGCTCAACGACAAGAACTCTTCTCTTGGTTTACTGACAAGCGATCCGGAGCTTTACAACCGGATCACACAGGTATCGGCAGATATCGACTCGCTCCTTGTTGACATAAAGAAAAATCCGAAGCGCTATATCAGCATAAAGCTTCTTTAAGTGATTATAAAGAACGCGTGAGACAGGTCTTCTATCGCTATAATCCTGATACTGATAATTTCGAACGACACTACCCAACCTTAAAGACAAGATTATCCTCCCTCGGACGGTATCTTGCCGTTGGCGGAGTGATTGGAATCGGAATATATGTCTTATTGTTTTACGTCTTCGATGCTCCTACTGAAAGAAATCTTAAGGAGGAAAACGGTAAACTCAAGGCTCAATATGCAATTCTTGAGAAACGTCTGGATAATTCGATTAAGGTGATGGAAGACATCCGTAACCGAGATGACAATTTCTATCGGGTGATGATGCAGATGGATCCCCTTAGCAGTAAGGAAAGATATTCTGGTCTTGAGAATGATTCTAAATTCGAAAATCTCGGTCATCTAAGCGATGCTGAACTCCTCAGCCGTATGACCCGCTCGATGGATCTGCTCGAACACCAGATCTATTCGCAGTCAGTATCTTTCGACCAGCTGCGCGAGGCTGCAGGTGAGCAAAAGGAGAAGATTGCTTGCATTCCGTCGGTGATGCCCATCAATATCTCAGACTATACTATGTCTTCCGGATATGGCTACCGGCGTGATCCGATCTATGGCACCGCTAAATTCCATGAAGGCCTTGATTTCGCCGCGGCTACCGGCACTCCTGTCTTCGCAACAGCGGATGCAGTTGTGGAAGTAGCTGACAGAAAGGATGCGTATGGCAACTGTATAGACCTTAACCATGGTTATAACTACATGACCCGCTATGCCCATCTGAGTCAGATTCTGGTGAAACCGGGACAACGCGTGAAACGCGGAGAAATGATCGGTAAGGTCGGCTCGACCGGAAAATCGACCGGAAGTCACCTTCATTATGAGGTAAGATTCAAGGGAGAACCGCAGAATCCCGTGCATTATTATTTTATGGACCTTACTCCCGCTCAATATGTCGATATGATCCAGCTTGCGGAAAATTCAGGACATGTTATGGACTGACATGTTTTAGTCCTTATGAAAAAGCGTTATGGATGATCTTAATAAAAAATATTACCGTATAGGCGATGTAGCGGACTTCCTTGGAATTCCACAGGCTACCATCCGCTATTGGGAAATGGAATTTCCTGAAGTCTCTCCATCACGTACTCCTACAGGAATCCGCCAGTATACTCCGTCTGATATTGAAACACTACGGATCATACATTATCTGATCAAGATCAAGGGCCTCAAGGTGGAGGCTGCGAAAGCGCAGCTTAAAATCAACAGAGACAATATATCAAAAAAGCTAAAAGTCATCAATGAACTTTATGACATACGCAGTGAGCTTGAGGTAATGCTGAAATCTCTCAGCAAACGCAGATAAGTCCCGTACTTACAGATGTTCTAAAGATTGGAATTATAGTATATAGGATTTCCTGTGACATTTTCCCCTATGAAATCAGGGACTGAATATGCTTCGTCTTCCGATTTCAATTCTATCTCAGCTGTCACAAGACCCTCTCTGCAGCCTGAAAATTCATCGACTTCCCAGATATGTCCTTCAAAAGGGACTATATATCTCGTTTTCGTAAGCAAGGGAGGCTCGCACATGCCAAGCATCTTTTCGGCATCCTCACGGCTTATTTCGTATTCGAATTCCACACGGGAAGCTCCGTCGTTTCTACCCTTGACGGTCAGGAACCCGCGGTTATCCCTCAATCTGACCCTGACTGTCCTTTCCGGCTGTCTGCAGAGATATCCCTGGGATATCGAATGGGATGCAGTTGCAAGCTGCCTGTAACCTTCATTTCTCACTAAAAATTTATGTTCGATCTCCAATGCCATAATGAATTCGGATATTTTTATTAATTTTGCAAAGCGAATCATGTTTGATTCGGGCTACAAAGTTAATGAAATCAGTCAATATCCACAAATCGGTTGCATACAAAGTGTATTCATTGTCTTCTAAGGCAATGATGTTCACCATATTGTTTCTGACCTTAAAAATGATATCCTGCCCGGTTTCTGCCCAGGTATCGCAGTTGGAAGTTGACACTGCTATCTTTTTACGTGAGGCCCGTGAGCTTCAGGAGCTTTTAGTCAATCCGGGGAAAGAGAAATACAATAAAGATAATCCGGCGGTAGAACTTATAAGGAACATCAGAAGAAATCAGAAGAAAGGAGATCCTCGGCTCGCCGATAATTACAGTTACGATCAATATGACAAAATCACTCTCGGCTTGCTTGACATCACCGAAGAAGACCTGAAGGAGCACAAGTCGCTGAAAGCTTATATGGACACCACTCCAACGGGGCAAAGGAAAATGCTTAAGGTGCTCCTCAACGAGCAAGCGTCAACCGTCCTTTACACTGATAAAGGTAAAGACAGGAAAGAAGTGGATAGAGGAAAGACCTCCTATGGAGTAAGCGAGATGTTTGACGCAGGCAACGTGGATGTAGTTCTGGATGATTTTTTAAGAGAAGCGGATATCTATGACAATGACATAACTCTTGTTTCCAACAAATTTCCGAGTCCGCTGTCATCTTCCGGAAATCTGCATTACCGATATTTTATCGCTGACACGCTCGATGTCGAAGGTGTGAGATGCATTCAGCTCACTTTTCTGCCTCGCAACCCGGCAGCGCTGTCTTTTTCCGGAAATCTTTATTTGGAACTTGGCGATACCACCGGATTTATCCGGAAGGTGACTATGAAGGTGCCCCGGACTGTCAATCTGAATTTCATAGATAATCTTTATATGGAACAATTCTATGAAAAAGATGCGTCCGGAAAGCGCCATAAAGTAAAAGACCATCTGAACCTCGATATATGCTTATTGAAAGGGACACAAAGATTTTCGGCTTCTCGTAGCTCAAGATATGAAAATTTCAGTGACAACATGCGTACAGATCTTGCCGACGTATATGAAGCGATCGGTCCTTATATTGAAATAGGGTCGCCATCGGATTCCCACGGCGATCTTCTCACATACATGCGTCGTGATGATCTGACGGATGCCGAATCAAATATGGATTCCTTCATGGGTGAACTCCGGAAATATCCATTGTTCTACTGGGGTGAAAAAGCTCTGGTGGTACTTGTGACCGGATATATCAAGACCGGGAAACAGAGTAAATTCGATATAGGACCTATCAATACTTTTATAAGCACAAATCCTATAGAAAAAGTAAGACTTCGATTCGGAGGAATGACAACAGCCAATCTCTCGCCACATTGGTTTGCCAACGGATATGTGGCATATGGCACCCATGATCATAAATGGAAATATAAGGGGGAACTTGAGTATTCCTTCAACAGGAAGAAATACCACAGGCGTGAATTTCCTGTCAATAGTATCAGTGTGACCCATATGTATGATATGGATATGATCGGGCAGCATTATCTTTTTACAAATCCTGATAATGTTTTCCTTAGCCTTAAGCGAAAGAAAGATATGCTTATCACCTACCGACATCTTTCCAGACTTCAATATCAGATGGAGTTATCTAATAATTTCTCTTTCTCTATATGGGGCGAGCATATAAGACAGGAGGCAACGCATTGGCTTCCGTTCGTGACAGGAGACGGAAGGTCGGTGTCTCACTATCTGCGTACGTCGGTAGCTGCTTCGATCAGATACGCTCCCGGAGAAAAGTTCATTCAGGAAAAAGACACACGCATGGCCGTCAATCAGGATGCTCCGGTCATTCAGCTTATGCAGGAATGGGGACCCAAAGGATATTTTGGATCTCACTATAATCTATGTAAAACCGAAATGTCTGTTTGGAAGCGTTTCTGGTTTTCTTCTTTCGGATGCCTGGATGTGCTTGTCAAAGGCGGGATAATATGGAGTCAGGTCCCCTTTACCGAGCTCCTGTGGCCCAACGCTAATCTCAGCTATACCATACAGCCGGAATCATATTCGCTAATGAATCCTATGGAATTCGCCATGGACAGATATGGTTCGTGCGACCTCACCTATTGGGGAAAAGGTGTGCTTTTCAATCGTATTCCTATCGTGAAAAAGGCAGGCTTGCGCGAGGTCGTAGGTTTCAAATGCTTAGTAGGAAATCTGAGTAAGCGTAATAATCCCTCCTTTAATCCTAATCTATTCCGCTTCCCTTCAGATTCCGAAACCATGATCATGGGTGACACTCCATACATGGAGCTTAGTGTAGGTCTGGACAATATTTTGAAAATTCTAAGAGTTGACTACGTGTGGCGTCTCACCTACAGGGATATTCCCGGTACGGATCGGTCAGGACTACGTGTAGCCCTTCACTTTAATTTCTAAATCATTATACAATGACACTAAATATCATAGATGAAGGTGAAAAAGACTATGGCGAGATGCTTGATAAGCAAAGGCGACTGTTCCTTGAGATGGTAGACCGAAAGAAAACAGGATTACGCATTGAAGAAGAAACTCTTTTTATCGTGGAGCATCCCGCTGTCATCACACTCGGAAAACATGCCAGTGAGGCCAACGTCCTTTCCAATGAAGAGAATCTTAAGCGGCGTGGCATACAGGTGTACCGGATAGAAAGAGGCGGAGATGTGACTTATCACGGTCCGGGTCAGCTTGTAGCCTACCCGCTTATTGACCTTGAGGCCCATCGGCTTGGAATCAAGGATTATGTGAATCTTCTCGAGGAAGCAGTGATTCTTACAATAGCTGAATTCGGAATTAAAGGAGAAAGGGTTGCGGGAGCAAGTGGCGTATGGATAGATGCCGGAACAGATCGTGAACGTAAGATATGCGCACTTGGAGTGAAGTGCAGCCGCTACGTCACGATGCATGGCCTCGCACTGAATGTCAATACCGATCTTGATGGATTCCGCCTCATTAATCCATGTGGATTCACTGACAAAGGAGTCACATCCATATATGCTGAGACTCATAAGGACGTGGATATCAGAGTAGTGAAAAGAATTTTTGTGGAAAAACTGAGTGCCCTTCTTGGATATTTCAGGGATTCTTCCAATAAAATTTAATTTTTTTTTGATAAAAAATTTGGTCAATTGAAAAAAAAGCAGTAATTTTGCATCGTCAAAAGGGGATGAGCCTCGGATGACAAAAAAATTGCCTTGTGGTGTA
>JAIEBK010000133.1:3060-29225 GCA_029070945.1 Muribaculaceae bacterium | reverse complement strand
CTGCCTTGTGGTGTAATGGTAGCACACCGGATTCTGGTTCCGTTTGTGAGAGTTCGAGTCTTTCCAAGGCAACACTGATACCTTCGATGTGAATCGAGGGTATTTTTGTTTTTTTTCAAAATTTCTATGAATAATAAAAAAAAATCCTTAATTTTGTAGTTGATTTCAGCAAATGCATAATCACACTATGGCACATTTGAACATTCTCGGTATGGGTGTGGCTTTAGTCACTCCTTTCTCGGCAAATAAAGATATAGATTTCCCGGCTCTCGAAAGGGTTATCGACCATGTCATCAATAACGGAGCAGACTTTCTTGTGGCCTTGGGAACTACAGGAGAGACCCCTACCCTTTCGGCTGAAGAACAGAGAAAGGTCAAAGAATTCATCAAAGAGAAGACTGACGGGCGTCTGCCGTTGGTCATTGGAGTTGGGGGTAACAACACGGCGGAAGTGGTCAGGCATCTTGAAAATGAGGATTTCAGCGGTTACTCCGCTATACTGTCCGTGGTTCCCTTCTACAATAAACCGACACAGGAGGGAATATTCCGGCATTTCAAGGCTATTGCCGAATCATCGCCGCTTCCGGTGATCCTTTATAATGTACCTGGACGTACGGGTGTCAACATGACCGCAGACACTACTCTCAGGCTTGCGAGGGAAATTCCGGGCATTATCGGAATAAAGGAGGCATCCGGCGACATACATCAGATCCAACGTCTGCTTCGTGAAAAGCCCGATGACTTCACTATTCTAAGTGGCGATGATGGAATGACATATCCATTGATGGCCTTGGGAGTCCAGGGAGTGATCTCTGTGCTCGGCAATGCTTATCCCAAGGAGTTCGCTGAAATGGTACATCTATGCCTTGAAGGCAATTATATAGAGGCTGTTGACGTGCATTTCAAATTCAGGGATATAATCCGGCTTCTCTTTACGGATGGTAATCCGGCGGGTGTGAAATGTGTTATGCACGACATGGGTCTTATTGAAAACGAGCTCAGGCTTCCTCTCATTCCCGTAGGAGACTCTACCGCTTCGGAAATACTGCAATGGGTCAAGATTCTCAAGTAGCTGATTGAATGATCGACAAAGCGACTGTACAGAAGATCACCGATGCCGCCGACATTGTCGAGGTGGTGAGCGATTATGTTCATCTTATAAAGCGAGGCCGTAATTTCGTCGGGCTCTGCCCTTTCCATAATGAGAAGACACCTTCTTTCTCTGTGAACAGCGTAAGAAATTTCTGCTATTGCTTTTCATGCAAGAAGGGTGGATCTCCTGTTAATTTCATTATGGAAAAAGAAGGTCTCTCCTATCATGACGCTCTTCTACATCTTGCAGCAAAATACAACATAAAGGTTGAGGAAAAGGAACTTTCAGACGATGAGCGCCGACAGCTTAACGAGCGGGAATCACTGCTTGTGGCCAACGAGTGGGCTGCCTCCCGCATGGAAAAAGACCTTAAGGATACGGATGAGGGCCGCAGTGTAGGTCTGCAGTATCTTTACCAACGTGGAGTGACGGAAGAAGCCATTAAGAAATTCCGTCTGGGCTATAACCCTGACAGCGGGCATGCCTTGACCGACGCTGCGAAGCTTGACGCGATGGATCTCAAAAGTCTTGCGGAAGTTGGTGTGCTTGGCGAGTCGCAGAAGATACCGGGTTCTTACTATGACCGTTTTCGAGGTCGTGTGATATTTCCTGTGTTGAATGCATCCGGTAAGGTAGTCGCACTCGGAGGGCGTGACCTTAAAGGGGGCATGGCAAAATACATCAATTCCCCCGAGTCGGCGATCTATAAGAAGAGTAATGAGCTATACGGTATATTTCAGGCAAAGAGCGAGATAGCGAAGCAGGATTGCTGTTATCTTGTAGAGGGCTATATGGATGTCATAGGTATGTGGCAGGCGGGGATGGAAAATGTAGTGGCCTCTTCGGGTACGGCTCTGACCGATGGCCAGATCGCTATGATACATAGGTTTACTGATAATATCACGCTTATCTATGACGGTGACGCAGCCGGAATAAAGGCATCGCTCAGAGGTATTGATATGCTTCTGGCCCACAAGATGAACGTTAAGGTCCTGCTTCTTCCTGACGGTCATGATCCCGACTCGTTTGCACGAGCCAACACCCCTGAGAATTTCAGAAAATATGTACAGGATCATGCCACCGATATAATACGTTTTAAGGCTCAGGTGCTTCTTAAGGATGTGGGTGATGATCCTCAGAAACGTGTGGCTGCGATCCAGAGTGTGGTTCAGTCGCTTGCCCATATTCCCGATAAGGTGAAACGTAATGTATACATACAGGAGTGCAGCCGAATCCTCGGAGTGAGCGAGGATGTGATAGAAGGAGCCGTAGAGAAGTCGAGGGGCAATGTGGTGGAGCAACAGCGACGTCAACGCCAGAACGGGGAGATAGACCGTCTGGAGCAGGAGGAAAGTAATCCGCAACCGAATATTGCCGGACAGACGCGTTCTTCACGCGGAGGACAGATTATCGAGAAGTATCCGTTCTATCCGTTTGAACGAAATGTCGTCTATCAATGTGTGCGGTATGGAATTCTGGATTTTGCAGAGGTCGAGTTTGATGATGGCACTATTGATATGATCAATGTCGCGGAGTATGTGGCTGAAGAGCTTCAGGCCGATGATATATGGTTTACTTTTCCTGCTTTTGCCAAGACATTCAGCCGTATTCTTGACCTTAAGGAGGATTACTTTAATGAGAAGGTCGGTTTCAATGAAAATCTCGAGAAGGAGAAACAGGAATTACTTGAATCAGGCTACAAAGAGATAGCGTCTAAAGACATGACCATGGCTGAGATACGCCGAGCCGAACGCTTACTTGAAGACCGGGTGAATGAGGAAATGGCAAAGCGTAGGTTTGAATTCGCAAGATACTTCATAGAGCAGAAACTTTCCAGTCATTCTGATGACGATGTGCGTCGCACTGTGACCGAGGCGATTAACGAAGAGCAGCCGCTAAGCAACATATATCTGCGCAATAATCCTGTCAGTGAGCGAAAGATGGAGGTCGACCGTATGCGGGTGCTCGTCCCGCGTGGTGTGCTTGAGTGGAAGAACGAACTCCTCAACCAGAGGATTCGATCGAAGATGAAGCAGCTTGACAGTCTCCGAGAACATACTGACCCCTCGGAGCAGCATAAAATTCTTTTGGAAATTCAGTCTCTGATGGAAAAGAGAGGGTTGCTTGGAAAAGAGATGGGAGACCGTACTATCGGCACGAAAATAAAATGAAAAAAACTTGCGCAGGATGTAAGTTTTTAAGAGTTTCTGCGTCTAACTTTACAAAACAACAAACAAATATTGAAATGAATATTCTTGAAGTCGAGAACCTTACCAAATGCTTCGGCTCGCTGAGGGCGCTTGACAATGTCAGCTTTGGAATAAATGAAGGATCGATCTGCGGTATTCTCGGACCTAACGGAGCGGGAAAGACTACTTTGCTCAGGATCATCAACGGAATCCTGACCATTGATTCCGGTACGGTCCGAATACTTGGCGAGGACGCTTCGATAGAAGCATCGCGTAATATTGGCTACATGCCTGAAGAGCGCGGACTCTACGATACCATGAGAATGTCTGACCAGATCATGTATTTCGGCCAGCTCAAGGGTGGCGATCCCAAACGTCTGCGCACGGTGATGAACGAATATCTCGAAATGTTCAATCTCAAGGGTCAGGAACGGCGCCGTCTTAAAGAACTCTCGAAAGGCAATCAGCAGAAGGTTCAGATAATATGTACGCTTGTGCATGAACCCAGGCTTGTCATACTTGACGAACCCTTCAGCGGATTTGACCCGCTCAACGGTCAGATTCTGCAGCAGATTCTGGAGCGTCTGCGCGAAAAAGGAACTACCATCATTCTCAGTTCACATAACATGCCTGCCATCGAGGAAATGTGCAGTGACATTGTATTGGTAGACCACGGACACATACTTGTGGCTGATTCCATGACAAATGTGAAAGAGGCGCATAAGGACAATACAATCCTTCTGACTACTTCCACAGAACTGTCGCAGCCTCTGCTGCTCTCGACAGGAACAGTAACGGAGATAGAGAAAGTAGACAATCTCAACTGGCGCAGAGGCTTTGCCTACCGACTGAAGAGAAATATATCAAGCACCAACAACGATGTGCTCGACTCTGTGGCCATTCAGAGTCAGATACTTCATTTCGAAGAGGCACTCCCGTCGCTTAAAGATATCTTTATCTCCTATACATCGCCCAACGCCGGCAATTCATCCATTACAGAATCCAACAAAACCACTACATCCAACCGGTATGAACAAGCTTAAACTTATAGTTATAAATGAATACAAAACGGCTGTAGGCCGCAAGTCGTTCTGGATAATGACATTCGTCTTTCCGCTGCTCATGGTTGCATTCGGTGTTGTAATGGGTTTTCTTATGAGTGACTCTTCCTCCACGATGTCTATGATGGATTCCATTAATGACAAGACCGGTCTGACACCGGACGAGGAGACAATGACGGCTGCCAAGGCAATGGCCATGATGGTGGGAGTATTCCTTACGATGGCGATGATGATATGCGGTAGCCAGATCATGCAGATGGTGCGTCAGGAAAAGACCAACAGAATAATGGAATTTCTTGCAACGTGCGTGACAGGACGTACAATGCTTACGGCCAAAATCATAAGTGTAGCGCTTATCTCGCTCACGCAGTTGCTTCTTTGGGTGGCTTGCTTTGTGGTTTTCGGCGCATGTTTCGTAATTGTTCTCGACATAGATATTCCATGGAGTTATCTGTTGCATCCGCTGGTATGGCAGACAATACTCTGGTCTTTCCTTTATTTTTTAGGAGGATTCATGATGTTCAGTGCTTTATTCGCCGCATGCGGCGCGCTGACCGACAGCAACAACGAAAACCAGCAATATCTGTCGATACTTATGATGTGTGTGCTGGCTTCCATGTATATCGGAATGTATGCTGTAGATCATCCTACATCCGTACTTGCACAGGTATGTGCCTATTTCCCGCTCACCTCTCCTACTGTGGGCGCCGTCAACGCAATTACCGGTGAGGTACCGCTGTGGAGCAGCATCCTGTCGCTGGCTGTGCTTTATGTATGCGCATATGGGGCGATAGTCATCGGCGGGAAGATCTATTCGTCATCAATGCTTCTAAAGGGAGCCTCTCTTACGCCGAAAGCAATCGCTGCATTCATCAAGGCCAAGTGATTATCCTTTTCCCTACTTTCTTTCAGCCCCTTCCGCGGACATTTGCGGAAGGGGCGTGTTTTGTTAAAAAAGAATAAAGAAAGGCAGTGGTGAGGAAAAACCGTTAAGAACCTCTTGCAGATTTGACTTTTTTTGATTAATTTTGCAATATGAGACAGAATGTGGCTATCGCGTTCTGTCAGAAATACTACGACACCATGAGCAATAACTGGAATTATCAGCCACTTTCACATCAGGAGCAGGAAAAAGCCGATGCTCTTCTTCCGGTATGCGGGGGTGTAAAACCCGTGCCGGAACTTCTGTTGCGCCGTGGTGTCAGCACTCCTGAAGAAGCCGAGGGTTTCCTTTCTCCCTCGCTCGATGACCTTCACGATCCGTTTCTGATGCCTGACATGGACAAGGCTGTCAACCGCCTTAACCGTGCTATGGGAGCAAAGGAACGTATAATGATATATGGTGATTATGACGTTGACGGCACAACCGCCGTCGCTCTCGTATATAAATATCTCCAGAATTACTACAGTAATATCGAATATTATATCCCTACCCGATATGAGGAAGGATATGGCATTTCCCGCAAAAGCATTGAATATGCCGCTGAAAATGATGTGAAGCTTGTGGTAGTGCTTGACTGCGGTATCAAGGCTATTGATGAGATAGCTTATGCCAAGCAGCTCGGAATAGACTTTATCATATGTGACCATCACGTTCCGGACGAGGAGCTGCCGCCGGCTGTAGCGATACTCAATCCAAAGATGCCCGGCTCTCCCTATCCATGTCCGCACCTGAGTGGATGCGGTGTCGGATTTAAGTTTATGCAGGGGTTTGCCAAGAGCAACGGGCTTGGCAATCATAATGAGCTTGATTCACTTCTCGATCTTGTAGCGGTAAGCATCGCTGCTGATATTGTTCCCATCGTAGGCGAGAACCGCATAATGGCATATCATGGTCTGCGCAGACTAAACTCAAATCCGAATCTTGGCCTGAGAAGCATAATACGCCTTTGCAAGCTTACCAATAAAGACATCACTATTTCCGATGTCATTTTCAAGATTGGTCCGCGTATAAATGCATCCGGACGTATGCAGAGCGGAATGGAAGCCGTCGGTCTGCTTGTCACCCGCGACCTTCACGATGCCTACCAGCGAGGTGCGGAGATCGACCAGTATAATAAAGACAGAAAGGAACTTGATAAGAAAATCACCGAGGAAGCCAACGAACTTATAGAGAATAACGTAAGTATCGTTCACGGAAAGCGTTCGATAGTGATCTACAACAAGAACTGGCATAAAGGCATCATCGGCATCGTTGCATCCAGACTTACAGAACTCTACTATAAGCCTTCTGTCGTGCTGACGTATGCCAACGGCATTGCGACAGGCAGCAGCCGCTCGGTACAGGGCTTTGACATCTATTCCGCTGTAAACTCGACCCGGCATCTGCTTGAGAATTTCGGTGGTCACACTTATGCTGTCGGCCTTTCTCTGAAGGAAGAAAACATACCGGAGTTCAGTCGGCTTTTCGAGGAATATGTGGCCAAGCATATACAGCCCAACCAGCTGTGCCCGCAACTTGACATTGACGCGGATATTTCGTTTGCTGATATTACGCCGGAACTCGTTGCATGGCTTAAGAAGTTCAATCCATTTGGTCCCGGAAATCAGAAACCTATTTTCAGGACCCGCAATGTATTTGATTTCGGAACGTCAAAGCTTGTCGGCAAAAATATGGAGCATATCAAGCTGGAGCTTGAAGATGACAGCACAAGCCGTGTCATCTCTGCGATTGCCTTCAATATGGCACCATATTTCGAGCACATACATGCACATAAGCCAATCGATATCTGTTATACCATAGAGCAGAATAAACATCATCACTCAGAGTCGATCCAGCTTATGATCCGCGATATCCGCATATCTAAATCTGAGCTTGACTGAGCGCGGTGAGGCCATGCAGTTAGAAGCAATCCTCAAGAAATACTGGGGGTATGATGGATTCCGCCCTCTGCAGCGCGACATTATCGACAGCATTATGTCAGGGCATGATACGCTCGGACTGATGCCTACAGGTGGCGGAAAATCGATCACTTTTCAGGTGCCCGGCCTCGCGTTCGAGTCCGGGCTTACGATTGTTGTCACTCCCCTTATCTCATTGATGAAAGATCAGATCGATAATCTGAGACGACGAGGCATAACAGCTGTAATGCTCAATAGCGGCATGACTGTGGCGGAGACCCGTGTGGCCTGGGAGCGGCTTACCAACGGCAGGGCCCGTTTTCTTTATGTCTCGCCTGAAAAGCTTCGTAACGCTTTTTTCATCGATGAGCTGCGCCGGCTTCCTGTACGTCTTATCGTGGTCGACGAGGCACATTGTATCTCGCAGTGGGGATATGACTTCCGTCCTTCCTATCTCAGGATCTCAGAACTCCGGAAAGTTCATCCGTCAGTTCCCGTCCTGGCGCTGACCGCGACTGCAACGCCTGAGGTGGCCGAAGACATAATGACGCGTCTTGCCTTCAGAAGCGGATCAAGAAAATTCAAGATGAGTTTCTCTCGTGACAATATATCATATCTTGTCCGCCCGTCGGAGAATAAGATATATGATATCTACCATATTCTTTCACGCACTGAAGGAAGCGGAATAGTCTACGTCCGCAGCCGACGCAAAACCCGAGAGATCGCGGAATTCCTTAATGCCTCCGGTATTGTAGCCGACTACTATCATGCCGGACTCTCTTATGAAACGAAAACCGAACGCCAGAACGCCTGGCAGTCCGGGGCCATAAGGGTTATGGTGGCCACCAATGCATTCGGTATGGGTATCGATAAGCCGGATGTACGAATTGTGGTACATTCCGATTTTCCTCCTTCTCTCGAGGAGTACTATCAGGAAGCCGGTCGTGCCGGACGTGATGGTAAAAAGTCATATGCCGTGCTTCTCGTATCAAAAAGCGATAAAGGTACACTCAGAAGAAAACTGAAACTCGCATTTCCGGAACGCGCTGATATACGCAGGGTATATGAATCGGCCTGTAATTTCATGAATCTTGCTATCGGAGAGGGCTACGAACGACTGATGGAGTTTGACTTCGAATTATTCTGTGAGACTTTCCATTTTCAGCGACAACAGGCGCTTGCGTCATTCCATCTTCTCTCGCAGGCCGGATATCTCGATTATATAGAAGAAACCGAAAACAATTCCAGAGTAATGATTACTGTCGACAGGGAAGAATTATATCATATCGATGCGTCTCCGGCAGCTGACCTTACTCTTCAATGCCTGCTCCGTCAATATCCCGGCCTTTTCTCCGATTATGTCCAGATCAACGAAGGACGTATTGGCAGGGCTACGGACCTTGATCAGGAGACGGTCTATAACGCGCTGCTTGAACTTAACCGGAAGAAGATACTTATATATGTGCCGAGAAGGCGAACGCCATATGTATTCATCCCGACCTCGAGGGAGGAAAGCCGTTATGTGCAGATTGGCAAAAGCATATATGAAGATCGTTTTGAAGTGATGTCGAAGCGTGTTGAGGCGATGATTGACTACGCCTATTGTAGTGATAGCTGTCGTGTCAGCCGTATGCTTGCGTATTTTGGCGAGGAGAAGGCATGCGAATGCGGTCGGTGTGATGTATGTCGTAGCCGGAAAAGCGCTCCTTCACATGTCACGAGGGAGGATATGATCCGTCGTGTGTGGAAATACATGCAGATGTATCCTTCCGGAATCACTCAGACAGTTCTGGAGCATAACTTTTCGCCCGATGACCGTCTGGCCGGAGATGCGCTACGCTATCTTGTGGAAGAGGGTTTCGCGGTGGAGGATCACGCTATTTTCCGTCTCATAGAATATTGTTAAATTAGCCGGTTTCAATACGATTACCATGAAAATATACAGAAAGAAGTATCACCTGTTGGATTTAAGTTTAGTAGCAGTACTAATTCTATTATTTATGGCATTGATCTCTGTGTCATGTCAGAATGGCAGAAAAAAGGGTCATCAGGTGGATCTTGATGGAATGTATGTAGAGCTTCCTGACACTCTGCGTGTCGGTATGCTCAACTCGCCGACTACTTATTTCGACTATAGGGGCACCCCTATGGGTTATGACTATGAGCTTATTGACCGCTTCTCGAAATATTACGGTCTGCAGTTTAAGGTGGTCGTAGGCGGAACCATATCGGAAATGATACAATGGCTCGATGAAGGAAAAATAGATATTCTTGCGAGTCCTGTGCCGGTAACTTCCGAATTCCAGGAGCGAGCCATACTCTGTGGTCCACGTAATGTCAGCAATCAGGTGCTTGTGCAGAAAACCGATGTTGCCGGGGATTCTTTAGTCAGGAATGTCACCGACCTTGTAGGGCGCGAAGTGACCGTACAGAACGATTCAAAATACTTCTACCGTATGCAAAACCTCAACGAGGAAATCGGAGGTGGAATAAGGATAAAGCCGCTTGCCAAAGACACAGTAAGTGACGATGACCTGCTCAATATGGTGTGGAAAGGGGAAATACCTCTTACTGTCGTTGATTCCGACGTAGCGGAAGCAGCACTCTCCTACTATCCGGGTCTTGACATTTCCGTGAAGGTGAGCCTTGACCAGTATTCACGTTGGGCCGTGGCTCCGGATGCGCTCGGGGTCGCTAAGGCGCTTGACAAATGGTTTGCCGATGAAACAGAAGATGAAAAAGAGGTGTTCAAGAAATACTATCACCTTTCAAAGCTTGAAATATTCGATACTTCCAATGGAGGATTTGAAGATTTGAAGACCTTGACTTTTGCAAACGGTCAGATATCGCCTTACGATCAGATATTCAAGGCGGCGGGTAAAAAATCAGGACTTGACTGGCGACTTATTGCAGCGATAGCATATGTAGAGTCTCACTTCGATACAGACGTGAAGAGCTGGGCCGGAGCGCTTGGGATAATGCAGGTGATGCCGCGCACTGCTGAATCTCATGGTTACGCGCCGCAGGAAATGCTTAACCCGGTCAAATGTGTGGATGTTGCCGTCAAGACTCTTGAAGACCTGAACAGCATGTTTGAGAAAAGAGTTCCGGATATCGCCGAGAGGGAAAACTTCATTCTTGCATCCTACAACTCAGGGCCGGGACATATACTTGATGCCATGGCTCTCGCCGATAAATACGGGTTGAAGTCTTATAAATGGGACGATAACGTTGAGGTTGCGGCTATAATGAAGTCAAAGCCTGCATATTACAGGGACCCCGTAGTCAGAAACGGCTATTTCCGAGGTAAAGAAACCGTCAGTTTCGTACATAAGGTGCAATCGGCGTATACCTACTTCAAAGACCGCACATAATATTAAGACCCCATCTCATAAAATTTCAGCGACCCCAGAGACTCTGAAATTTTATGAGATGGGGTCTAATTATTACGATGACATATGCATAAAGCGAAAAATCCCTGTTCCCTAAAAAACAGGGATTTTTTTTGTCAGAATATCATATATTTATTATCTTTGCGTCATAATATTTATATCCTATTTAAAAGACCTTATGCGACAAAACCTAACGACATTGCTGACTGCGGCTCTCCTTGCCGGGTCAGCCACTTTCGGACTCTCAGCACAGGTGACGCTCAATTTCGATGCAGCAAAGCGTGGGCCTATGATCAGCCCGTTGCAATACGGTATCTTCTATGAGGAAATCAACAATGCAGGTGACGGCGGACTTTATGCCGAATTGATCAGAAACCGATGCTTTGAAGATGCCTCTTCTCCAGACTACTGGTCGGCCATAGGTGGCGCGACAATGACTCTAACGAGAAGCGGCCTGATGAATGAAAACCGCCGTGCGGCACTTAATCTAAAGCTGAACGGAGCCAACGAGGGTATTTTAAACACCGGCTATTGGGGAATACCCGTGCGTGGTGGAGAAACATTCAGGCTGACCGTATGGCTTAAAAGCGACAATGGCTATAAAGGCACCATGACGGCTGCCATATCGGAAAAAGACATTGTGGCGGCAACTGGCTCGACAGATATATCACTTGACGGAAAATGGCAGAAAATCACTATGTCGGTCACAGCTGCTGACACAGACCAGTATATTGGCAATGGACAGTTCCATCTGACATTCAGTAATGCCGGTTCTCTTACGGTAGGCATGGTAAGCCTTTTTCCGAAGACATATATGGACAGGGAAAATGGTTGTCGGGCAGATCTTGCAAAAATGCTCGAAGGTCTGCGGCCAAAATTCGTGCGTTTCCCTGGCGGATGCTACATAGAGGGTGACGGTACGCTCGAAGGTCAGCGCCGGTTCGAATGGAAGAAGACAATCGGCCCGATTGAAGAGCGTCCTGGACATTTCAATGCAAACTGGGGATATCCATCCACTGACGGCCTTGGATTCCATGAATTCCTACAGCTGACGGAAGATCTGGGAGCTGAACCTCTTTTTGTAGTAAACGTGGGTATCGGCCATGGATGGATCAAAGATTACACCGACATTGACGAATACATTCAGGAAGCACTCGATGCGATCGAATACTGCAACGGCGATGTCAATACCTACTGGGGTGCTAAACGCGCGGAAAACGGTCATCCGGAGCCATTCAACATGCGTCTTATAGAGATCGGAAACGAAAACTACAATTTTGATGATGACAGAAGCGACCATTATCCTGAAAGATATAAGGCGTTTTATGATGCTATCAAGGCTAAATATCCCGATATAACCCTGATCGGTAACGTGGAGGCATGGGGAACCGACGATCCCTCCTGGCGAAACTCTTTCCCGGTTGAGATGGTCGACGAGCATTACTACCGCACTCCGAAATGGTTTGAATCACGCTATAACAAATATGACTCTTATGACAGAAGCGGTCCGAAGGTTTATGTAGGCGAATATGCCGTGACAGACGGTTACGGAACCAACGGGCATCTTCGTGCGGCACTCGGCGAAGCGGTCTACATGCAGGGTCTGGAAAACAATTCAGACATCTGTGTCATGGCTTCCTATGCTCCTATCTTCTATCATGAGGAGCGTGGCGGAGGCTGGCTGCCCGATATGATCCGGTTTAACCATGAGTCATGTTTCGGAACTCCTTCCTATTACGTGCAGCAGCTTATGCCGCAGTATCTCGGCAAACAGAATGTCAGGTGGACGGAAGAAGGAAACTTAGTTAATGGTGGAGAGAACAGGATCGGACTGTCTTCCTGGTCTACGACCGTAACATACGACAATATTAAGGTGACCGATATGGAGGGCACCGTTCTGATGCAGGAAGACTTCTCGGAAAGTGCTGTAAACTGGGACCTTCCAACATCAAACTGGAGCGTAAAGGACGGTCAGCTTTGTCAGCAGAGCGGTAGCGAGCAGGGAAGAATAGCCTTTTGCAATACGGTGCTTCCTACAAGCTATGTACTCGAACTCGATGCCACAAAGAAATCCGGTGCCGAAGGATTCCTTGTGGCTGTCAATCTTGCTGACAGAGACAACTATATCTGGTGGAACATCGGTGGATGGAACAACGGACAGCATGGCCTGCAGGTATGTACCAACGGGGCAAAGTCAGACTACGACCTGAAATCAGGCAATATTGAGACTGGCAGGACTTACCGCATACGAATGGAAGTGGAGGGAACACGGATCAAGTGCTATCTTGATGGTGAACTTATTCACGACCTGACGCTTCCGGCTGACAGGAATATTTATGTTTCCTCCTCGATAGATGATGACAAAAAGGTGATGTATGTCAAGCTCGTAAACACCCGTGATCAGGCAGCCGATGTCAACATCAACATGTCAAACGCCCGTATGGTCAGCGCAAGTGCCACTGTCCTCACATCCTCTTCGGCTACCGATGAGAATACAATGGCCAATCGCTTTAATGTCGCTCCAGCCGATCTTGACTGTCCTGTTCCGGAAGATAATGCTATAAAACTGAATGTGCACGCCAACTCTCTTACGATCCTGACGATTGAACTTGATGAAATCGACTATACACCGGCTGTAGGAAAACAGGCCACTGAGGAACAGATGCAGACGCTTGAGAAGGAACTTGAATCCACAGCCAGGAAACTAAGCTGGCTGCACCAGTCAACGTCTCTGCCGGTTATGACTTCTTCCGGAATCGAACTCCAATGGGATATCCCGGACGGATGTCCTCTGAATGTAACGGTTACCTCCAACCGCCATTCAGCGCAACTGAAGATCGTGACTCCCAACAGTACGGACAAGACAATCGAGGCAAACGGAATTATTGCCAATGCAATATTCCCTGATGGAGCCACAGGAAGTATACAATTACCTGTTCGTCTTGCTCCTCAGGATGACTGGTACGGTTATCTCTATACCTATATGAATTCCGGAAAGGAAATCACCAACATGGCTCTTGGTTCTAAAGATGGTCTGGGCAAGAAGTTCGAGCAGTTGCTTGACGGTGAGGAAATCTTCAATACAGCTGATCTCGCTTCCATAGAGGGTGGTACACGCGATGCCTATCTCGGACGCGGAGAGAAAGACCATGAATATTTCATGACCACTACCGATATGTGCAACGCCAAGAGCGGCAAGTGGAACAACTACGGCATGGATCTCCTGCGAAGCAATGATCTCGTGCATTGGGAAAGCTCGGTTTTCGACTTCCGTAAGGGAAAGTCTATTTTCTCTGACAGCGATGCCACAACAGACTGCTATAAGACTGATGAGGAATACTCTAAGATAGATCGTGTGTGGGCTCCGCAATTTATATGGGATGGCGCTGCCAACAATGGTGAAGGTGCATATTTGGTCTATTATTCGCTTCTATCCGGCAATGATTGGGACCATTACGACCGTCTCTATTATTCATATGCCGATAAGGATTTCAAGACCCTGACACAGCCACGCCTGCTGATGGATCCCGGAGTATCGCTCATTGACGCTGATATTGTCTTCAATGAATACGACGGTCTTTATCACATGCTCGTCAAGCGTTCAGGCACGGGAGCTGCAACCACAGGAATTTACGAGTACACTTCTCCCGCTCTGACCGGATGCGAATGGAAAGAGGTAGGAAGAATGGAAAACCAGAATACTACACAGGTCGAGGCTCCGACTCAGATTCGCAGAATCGGTGAGGATGTCTACAATATGTATTTCATGCGTTTTGACAACGAATATAGCTATAAGGTTGCGGATATGGACCACGATGGCCTGAAAGCAGGTCTTCCCGTAAGAGTAGCCGGAACCGGATCATTCCAGCATGGTTCCGTAATCTATGTAGATAAGGAAGAATACGATATGCTTCAGATCTACAGCAATGTAAAGGGACTTCTCCGTCAGGCAAAGTCAGCTCAGGAATCATCCTCTACCTCAGTATTCGACGAAGCCATCGAATACGCTGAGAAAGTCATAGCTGATAGCCGTACGGTTTCTTCTCTTCTTGAGAATCTTCCGGCAGTGTATGACAGACTTGTTGACGCAACCGGCAGATATCTCGCCGAGGGAGAAAGGGAAAGCAACGGATATATCGACATTACCCGTCTGCTTCAGAATCCAAGTTTCGATAAGGATGACAAATCTGGCTGGAGCGGTACTTCATTCACAGCTGTATCAAATAATGTTGCCGAGCACTATAGCCGGGTCTTTGACACTTATCAGGTGCTTAAGGCTATGCCTGCCGGTAGTTATCGACTCGAAGCACAGGCATTCTATCGTTACGGTCTGCCCGCATCGGCGCAGCCTGCTCACGATGACGGTACAGAAGAGATACTTGCGTTCCTTTATATCAACGACAGCGCAGAACCGGTGATGTCGCTCTACGATGAGGAGTATTCCAGTTATCCCAACAATATGTATAGTGCGAGCGTAGCCTTCAACACCAGCCATAAATATACCGACAATGCCGTTGAATTCATCATGCCGGAAGCCGGTGACATTCGCGCAGGTATCCGAAAGCTTGACATGGTTGACGGCGACTGGACCATCTTTGATAACTTCCGACTATACTACAAACCGGAGCTTACTCTGGTTTCTGAAATTGGCCTTGATTCTGAAACAACAGTCAGCGTCTACTCAATCGACGGAACAATGGTGAAGACTGATGTCAAGGCCGCTGATGCTACCATCGGACTTGAAAAGGGTATCTACCTAATCGGAAACCGAAAAGTTGTTGTTAAATGACAATATAATTAAAAGATCTTAAATCAGTCTTTTATAAGAGCAATGAATAGAGCGGGCCTGCTGAGGGTCCGCTCTATTCATTGTTGATCATGTCAGAGAAAACGTAATAGTTGGATATCAATATTAACAGCTCACCTGTTACTATTATTTTAGAGTCGCTTCATCTCTGCTTCGGAAGCGGATGAACCTTTGTATCTGCTCTTGCGTGGCTGGAAGTTGTATATTACGCTCAGGGAAATACCTCTGCGGTCATAGCTCTGTCTTTTATCGACGCATATGCCGTATGTGCTCATGGACCAGTCATTATTGGAAGTATTGAATATATCGGTTGCCGATAGCCTGACCGTCATGGACTTATCAAGGAAAGTCTTGCCTATGGAGGCATCCATTGTAAACCAATTGGTAGCGAAACGGTTGGTATGCATGTCTCCACTGGTCTGACCGCTGATATTTGCTGTCACAATCCATCCGTGAGGAAGGGAAAAAGTATTGTCCAGATAATATGAGAAAATAGGTCGGTCATAGTCTTTACCTTCCAGATCAAGCCATTGGCGATAGAGACCGAACGTGACGTTGGGAGTCCAAATACGTATGGGACGACTCCATATAAGAAATAGATTCAAAGCAGTCACATTGATGTTGACAGGATGCATCAGCAACTGTAGGTTATCCGCAGGATAAAGTTGCTTCACATACGCATAAGTATCAATAGAGCGGGTAAAGTCTGCCTGAAGCATGAAACCTTTCCACATGCCGAAGAGTTGAATATCGTGCATATGTTCATCATGCAAAGCCGGATTTCCTCCTTCGATCTCATGAATCCCTACATAACTGAGCGAGCCTGTGAGCTGTGAATATGGAGGTTTTACTGTCGCAGTCTTGTAGCTGAGACTGATCTGAGAATCGTCATAAAAGGAGTAACCTAAAGAGATGTCGGGAGTCAAAAGATGATCACGTCGGCTTATAAACTCGTCGCGTCTGCCATCTTTCTTGAAATCGTAATCCACATATTCGTATCTTACTCCTGCAGAGATAGAGAATTTGCCGAATAAGCGTGACCATGATGCAAACAAAGCAGCGGATGTCTGTCTTGCATCTGTAATCGCAGACGGTATATATTCACCAACCTGCTGATTCATCATTCGATAGTCAAGTGAGGTATATGTATGGCTGTCCTGAGTCCCTATTGTGGCATCTCCATGCCATAGCGGAAATTTCAGATAGAGTTTTCCTGCATATAGAGTGGATTTTCGACTGTCGGTAGAATTTACTTCCTGAAAGTCAGATTCCGGATACGATGTAGATACGTTGCTTTTCTCTCTTGATTCTCTGAAATCTCCATCAAAGTGAAGTGTATATCTGTCGGAAAAGGTATTTTCATAATACACCGAAGCAAGATGGCTGCAGGCTTTGATATGTCGGTCTATATTTCTTCTTATCACAGGATCGCTGTCAAGCCATTCGGTTCCGGTATTAATGAAGTCACCACGCTCCGGATTATAGCGGTAGTATGCGCCAAACGATTGTTGACCTTTGGCAAAGTTGAATCCCGCCTTGACTATACCCGTTGTGGTAGGATAAGAATTATTCTGGCTGCTTCCGACAATAGTCTTCCTGCCGTCATACATCAAGCTATTAGACGTTTTTCCTTTTATTGCAGAATTATTATGGTTTATCATGAAATCGGCAAAAAGATCCAGATTGCTGATCCTATATGAAAGGCTGAGATTATCCATAACTGACCATCTGCGACGTCTTTGAATTTGAAACTGGTCACTAAATGACATACCCTGCACAAAGTTCCGTTTGGTTGTAAGCCTTAATACTGCTCCGGTAGAGCTTCCGTAAGCAGCTCCTGGAGCCATGTCGAGTTCTACCTTCCTTATGTTGGAAGATAGGATCCTGAGCAACTCCGTTTCATCGCGCATAGGGCGCCCGTCTATGTAGATCTCAATTCCGGACTTTCCCATGACACTTACAGCATTTTCCTCTACCTTGATCATCGGTAACTGTGCAAGCACATCGAGAGCGTTGCCCAGATTCTCAAGATTAGAACCGGGGATGATGGAGACGATTGTTGTTCCGATAAGTTTTGTGGAGGGTTGCCTGGCTGTCACAACAATTTCCTGCAGCTCTCTGGAGAGACTGTCTGAAGTCTCCTGTTTCTGTGCACCGATATTTTCTGCTGTAAGAAGAACTGACAGAATAAGGATTATGGTTTTTGCTTTCATATGAGTAGGATTTTGGTTGCAAAATTACTCATAAAGGGCTCATAATCCAAAAAAACAACCTGACCGATGATTTTGTAAGTGTAAATGTAACATAGGGTTACATTGCATCACGTTAAAAAAGTCTGACCTTTGACTGACCATTCAGAAAACGGTCATGATTTCTGGACAGGAGGGCATAACTGAGTCTCTCAACTTGGCTTTCAGTCTTGATTTTCGCTTATAAACAACGTCAACTGATTCCTCCAGCAATAGACATATCGTCCGGGTAGAAAGACCGCTTGCAAGATAGACCAACAGCCTATACTCCTCAGGTTTTATGTCAGGATAAAGGTCACTGACCTTTATGAGAAGATCATCACGGCAATCGTTGACTACCTGCTTCATTCTCTCAAAGGAGTCGGTACGCATCGATTCAATCTCACATTTCACTTTTTCGACGATAGCCTTACGTTCGTTCTTCGTTCCCTGTGATTCATAATATGTCTGACAGAGTGAGTCAATGAGTGCAAAACGATTATCAAGAAATCCATGAAGTTTTGTCTCCAGTCGGCAGATATCACCGTGGCTGGCTACAATCTGGTTTTTAAGACCGGAAGCCTCCGCAATAAGGGTGTCATTCTGAAGAGACTGTATCTTAATACGCTTTCGCATCCATATGATTATACTTGCGGCAAAGAACAGTATCACAAGACTTATGAACATGAATTGTTCTCGTTTGACACGTTCTTTATATAGAAAGAATTCCTTTTCTTTCTGAAGATAAAGAGCAGTGGAAAGAGCGTCAGCGTTATCTGAAGTGTGGATAAGGGCTTTCAGACGCGAGGCCTTCTGAAAATCATCGGTAATATTATGGTGTCCATAATAATCGATAGCTATATTTATGATAGTGTCTGTAGGCACCGAAAGTCTGTTGACTACCAGAGCCTCACTGTAAAGGAGTGCCCATCTCGCCATTGTGGCAGAATCCTTAAATTCCGAGACATCCACACCGTTTAGCTTTGCCAGAGCTGCTGATGGATCGCTCTGCATGAGTCGTTGTGCCTCATCAAGCACTCTCGGCTGAGTACTTGAAAAGCAACATCCAGTGACCACTAACAGGATAACTATGTAAAGAAGACTTCGCATGATAAAGGATAAGCACAATTCTGTGCGGTATTCCTGTATTGTTTATGTAATCGTATGAATTGAAGACTCAATGATCACTTTATTTTGCGGAAAGTGTATCGTCAAGAAGCTTTCTGTCGTGCAGAATATCATAATGCATGGCTATAACCTCTCCGTTCTTGTCTATCAGGACCCCGAAGGGAATAGCCGAGAAATCGAAAATCGATGAGAACCTTCTCCAGTCATCAGTAGTGATGAATATATGCTCTCCCTTTATATCGTTTTTATCAAGCCAGCGTTCACATGCTTTTCTGGAAGCGTCATCTTCCGCAATATACAACGCTTTGAAAGGACGGTCAGAATATTCCTCTATGATTGGTTTCTGCAGCTTAATACCGCTTAGACACGGCCCGCATCCTATTCCCCAGAAGTCAAGAAACAGCACGTTGCCTTTGTATTCATCTATCAGTTTTTTCAGAGTGTCAACATTTCCCGTGTCATGAATAAACTTTGACTTGCTTTCTTCCTTATTCATCTTGTTCTCAGCTATAAATACGTCCTTCATGTAGTCTTCAAAGGTCGAAAGTAACTGTTCGCCGAGGAGATCATAGTCGATATATCTTAAAAGGTTTCTGACCCGGTAACCGTTATATTCAAGATTTGAGGCATCCGGTGTTCCCCTATTTCCGATTTTCTCACACAGTCCCAGACATCTGATGTATTGCGCCGCGAAGCAATTTCCAACCCCTATGCTACGAAGATTTTCAGAGTCAGCCTGTTTAAGCTGATTATATATGCTTATGCCTTCCCGACCGTATGTCATTGAATCGGCAGGGTTTATTATTTCGCATGCGATGTTCATGCCCTGATTAAACAGATGGTTTGATCTCCAGCCGTTCGGTATCGAAAAGTCGGTGCATAGCATCAGGGGATTGTCATAGAGCAGATCCTTATTCTTCAGCCATGGAGCGAACTTCAGCTTCATGTCAAGTTGATCTCCCGGTTTGAATACCAGATTGCCTTCTCCATCCAGAGCTAAGGAATTTGGATTTGCACTATGGAAATTTAAATCAAGATACTCGGCTGTATATGATATATCACCTGCCGCAAGCGTTTCGACAATATCCTTCACACTTCCGTTAACGGGCAGATCGCCGATAAGATTCGGCAAATCACTCACTACTGAGTCGAGGACGGCGGCAAGACTTTCATTCGCCTTATATGTATCTCCTTTCATTTCTTCACCCTCCCTTATAGGATATTTTTTCCAGAGAAGTGTCAGGTTATAGTGCTTTTCTATACTGTCACTCAATAGATTGATTGCCACTATATCATCAAATTCTCCTCTGAAACCCACGTATTCCGGCTGGTAATTAATCACCGGACTTCTATTGACGGTTGTGACTATATCAAGAGTGTCACCGGGAGAAAGGTACACATCTTTATAGATCTCTGAAAAACTGAATGTACATAGATGAGGATGAGTGATTCCCACCTCCAGCTCAAAAGTACCGTCGGGATTAATGGTTCCGATATTTTCATGCGTTTCGTTAAGTAGCGTCTTTGTCCTGATACCGAAGGTCTTGCCATGATTCTCCGGGGAATATCCGTTGATTATACCACGAACAAGAGTCTTACCATCCTTGTGAAAGAATTCCATATCCCGATACTTTGATGGATCACAGCCCATCCATCTCGTCTTCGATCTCTCTTTAGAACTGAAGATATCCGAGACGGCATACATCCCGGTATTTTCTGAAACATTGTACTTGCTGTAGTCAACCCTGTCATCGGCTATGCAATCCGCGCTAAGCGCCAATGGCCAGGCACAACACATCAACATCAAAGCTCCTGAATAAAGTATCTTTTTCATGTTATAGAATGTTTAAAGTCCAAAATTATAAATAAATAATGGAATGTCAAAACGACGAGACGATAATTTGCCTTTTTTATGTGATTTATTAACCTTAGTATATTTTTTCAGATGAATAATGGAATCGTGGTCTTATATATTGTTATCTTAGATATTAAAAGACGAGGTCGTGCATTCCGATGCACGACCTCATATTTTATACTTTTTCAGATACAGCCTCTATAAAGAATATAATTATTTACAGAGGAGCGAAAGGAGCCACATTCGTTGCTCGCGCTGATACTGAAGCTCAAGAAGATCGAGATGAGCCTCACTGAACCAGTTTCTTTCCTGAAGATAATCCGTCAAAGACAATTCGCCTCCCCTGTAGGCTTTCAGAAGAAGGGTATTGTAGTCTGTTGTCGCAAATACCTCCATTGGGACCTTCAGTGCCTGATCAATTAGCTGAACCTCTTCATAAAGTGACGTTATTTCCGATTCAACTTTATCGGTAGTGACGGTCACCTGATATTCGGCAACCGCCTTGGCAGCCTTGGCGGCCTTTACCTTACCACGGTTGGAAAACAACGGGATTGACACTCCGATAGTAGCACCGTTGAAATGCATCGCATCCTCGAAGTCATGATGATATCCGACTGAGATGCCCGGCAGTCCTTCGGCCTTTGCCACCCCGATATTCCGGTCTGCAACCTCCAGCTCAGAAATAGCTTTCTTCAGTTCCGGATTCGTGCGTGCTTCTTCCAGATATTCCTCCAGTGAATGCGTAGGAGTCATCACCCATTCCCTGTCGATGCTGTTGAGAAGCGCCGTACAGTCATATCCTCCGTTGAGTGTCTTGAGACTACCTTCGCTACCGCTTTTCTCCGCTTCAAGATTAGCTATGAGGGTGTTGACCCTTCCCTGCTCGAGAGTGATCTTGGAAAGGTCAAGACGTGACATCTGACCACCCTTGGTAGCTCTGACAGCTGCGCTGTGAAGCGAATCGGTTGCCGACTGGATATGACGCATCATTTCTATTCGGCGCTCGGCATAGAGATATGTGCCTATCTCCTTGAGTATCTCTACATATTTTTCGTAAACTCCCGCATCCGCTTCAGCTGCGTTGGCATTTCTCATGGCTTTTCCGAGGTCACTCCGCGACTTATAGACCCCGGGCCATTCCATCTCATATCCGATAGCTACATTCCAGCGATTGTCTACTCCCTCAGGCATCCACATATAGTCACCTTCAAGTGTAGGATCCGGAGCATTGGCGATTGTTCGGGTCTCAAGATCCTTGGCATTTTGGACAACGGAAATCTGCAGACGGTCGCCGTTACGGCTTAAAATGGAGTTTGCCGCCTCCTGCGGCGTTATAGCAAAAGCACCGGCGGTGCCTAAGACCGCCGGCATCATTGCGATGCAATATAATCTCTTCATGTTTGGTTAAATCGTTTAGAGTAGCTTAGGAAACCAAAGATTTCCGTTGTTTTCTTTCCTGAATCTTCCGGTAAAACACCGGAACAATGAAAATGTTCAGGAGTGTGCTGCTTATCAGGCCACCCAATATCACGATAGCGAGCGGCGACTGTATCTCATTTCCCGGCTCACCTCCCCTTACGGCGATAGGCACAAGCGCCAGAGCTGAGGTCAGGGCTGTCATGATAATCGGAAGGAGTCGGTCGGCCGAGCCTTTCCTAACGGTTTCCTCAATTCCGGCGCCCTCGGCCCGCAGACGATTATATCTGGATATAAGAAGCATTCCGTTGCGCGTCGATATGCCCATTAAAGAAATGAAACCTATGATGGCAGGAATATTCACCTCTCCTGTTGTGACTCGCAGAATCAGTATACCTCCGATAAGGGCAAGAGGCATATTGACAAGAATCGTAAAAGACTCCGCCACGCTCTTGAATTCTGAATAGATCAGGAAGAATATCACAATAAGCGCAAGCACTGACGTAAGCGCCAGCATACGCGAAGCCGCCTCCTCATTCTCAAACTGACCGCCATACGTCACAAAGTAACCTTCCGGCATCTCTACATGCTCGGCAACATGTGTCTTGATCTCGTCAACGACACCTTTCAGGTCACGCCCGTCCACATTCGCGGAGACAGTAAGCAAGCGGCTTACATTCTCCCGATTAATGGTGTTCGGGCCACTTCCTACCTTAACATCGGCTACATATGAAAGAGGGATCATGCCGACATTACTGTCGATCATAAGGTCTTCTATTCGCTCTTTTGTATCCCGGCGTGAATCCTCTACCTTGACTGTGAGATCATACGGACGGTTGCCGACAAATACCTGGCTTACGACTTCTCCACCGATTGCCATCTGTATGTAACGGCTGAACTCCGGGATGGTGATGCCATATTTAGCCAGCATCTCGCGACGAGGCACTATGTCAAGCTGAGGGCGGGATATCTGTTGCTCCACATTGACATCCACCACTCCGTCCACTTCCTTCATCTCCGAGCCAATCTGCTGCCCTATCGTGTAGAGCCTGTCAAGATCGTCGCCGAATATCTTTACAGCAATCTGTGCCTGAGCTCCGCTAAGCATCGCGTCGATACGGTGAGAGATAGGCTGTCCTATCTCGACGTTTACACCTGGAAGCTGAGACAGTTTGGCTCGCAGTTCCCTCACGACCTCACTTTTTTTCCTTCCCTTATCAAGCACATAAGGCACCTCCATCTCTGATGTATTCACACCGAGAGCGTGCTCGTCAAGTTCGGCACGTCCGGTCTTGCGTGCAACATTCCGAACCTCCGGCACTGTAAGGATCAGACGCTCGGCCGCCATGCCCATACTGTCGCTCTGCTCAAGCGATATGCCCGGCATCGCGCTGACATTGATTGTGAAACTACCTTCGTTAAATCCGGGAAGAAAACTCCGTCCGAGAGTAAAGAAAACCGCTATCGAGGCGACAAAAAGTATTCCCACACCGATAATCCATGGACGTGGGCGCGACAACACTTTGTCAAGAAGTCCCGAATAACGCTCACGAAGCCAGCGGGCGGTTTTCGGCTCCTTATCAAGTTTCTTTTCTTCATTCTTAGAGTCTCCTGCGAGCAGATAGCTGCAGAGCACAGGAGTAAGCGTAAGGGCAACCACGGTCGATGCGGCAAGAGCCACTATAAAAGCTATTCCGAGCGGCTTTAAAAGACGCCCTTCTATTCCGCTGAGGAAGAAAAGCGGAAGGAATGATGCTATTATGATGAGAGTTGAGTTAAGTATTGGCTTACGCACTTCGCGAGAAGCCTCGAAGACTACTTTTATGACGGAAAGTCTTGACTCTCCTTCCCTTCCCGCATTTTCGCGCAGACGTTTATATACATTCTCCACATCGACTATAGCATCGTCGACAAGCGAACCTATTGCTATCGCGATGCCTCCGAGCGTCATTGTATTGATGGTGAAACCCATGAAGTAAAGGGTGATCACGGCTATAATGATGGAGAGCGGAATGGCGACTACAGATATCACTGTGGTCTTGAGGTTCATCAGGAAGAAGAATAGGACAATGATTACGAACAGAGCACCTTCAAGAAGCGACTGCTGAAGATTGCTGACAGAAGTCTGAATGAATTCGCTCTGATTGAAGATCTCCGTATCTATGTGGAGACCTTCAGGAAGTGACGGACGCAGATTGTCGAGCTCCTTGTTGATTGCCTCAGTAAGTTCTATGGATCCTGCCCCCGGCTGTTTTGTCACGGTGACAAGCACGGCAGGTTGGGTTCGGAGCGTAGCTGTACCTATTTTCGGAGTCTTAGGACCGATCTTTACATCTGCTATATCAGACAATTTTACTGTCGTTCCGGATTCATTTCTTACTGCCGCATCGCCCAATTCCTCCACATTAAGAGTAGAGATAACCCCTTTTATCAGGTATTCGTTTCCATATTCATACGTCGTGCCTCCCGATGTATTGACATTCATGTTTTCAGTGGCTTCGGCCACATCGGAAAGCGAGACTCTATAATGACGCATCTTCTCAGGGTGAAGGAGAATCTGATACTCAAGTTCATCACCTCCGATCACCGATACCTGACTCACGCCGGCAAGCGAAAGAAGACGCGGACGGATAGTGCGGTCGGCCACACTGCGGAGTTCACCGAGTGAGATGTTGTCGGCAGTAAGGCCGATGATCATTATCTCTCCGAGGATAGAAGACTGCGGACCCATTACCGGCGTACCGACATTAGAGGGAAGGCTTCCCTCAATACCTGCCAGACGCTCGCTTACGGTCTGTCTGGCTCGGAACGGATCTGTATTCCAGTCGAATTCAACCCATACCACCGAAAATCCTGTTGCTGAACTTGAACGTACGCGCCGCACTCCTGACGCGCCGTTGACGGCGGTCTCAATGGGGTATGTAACGGCGCGCTCCACCTCTTCCGGCGCAAGCCCTGACGCCTCGGTCATAATAGCGACGGTAGGAGCGTTAAGATCCGGAAATATGTCTATTTCCGTACGGACGAGCACGAACAATCCGGCTATGACAGTGGCGCAGGCCGCGAGAAGAACCACAAGCCTGTTGGTCAGCGACCAATGGATGATCTTATTTAGCATGGCAAATAGTATTAATGGTTATGGGTATGGCCGGGAACCGCTGTAGCAGACGTCTCAGCCATCCGGACAGCCTGTGCGCCTTTCACCACAACCTCTTCTCCTGGGTTCAGGCCTGAAAGCACCTCCACTCTTTTGCCGTCAGAGGCTCCGAGGGTGACAACATGCTTGATGAAATGTCCCTCACCATGTGCGGCATACACACATTTGTTACCGTTGATCTCAACAATTGCTTCTTTCGGAACTGACAGCACGTCATGGCGATCACCCGATTTCAGAAAGACCTCGGCAAAAGCACCTGGAGCCACTCTCCCGTCGTTGCTGAATGAGAAATAGACAGGAATATAACCGTTTTCCGATACTGCTGTACTTGCATTTGAGATCATTTTCCCTCCAAGTTCCTCAAGAGATATTGTCTCTTCGGATGACGCCGGCCTGAAATTAGCCGTTTTCACTCCTGCAAGTCGGCCGATGTATTTCTCCGGAACGTCTGCACGCAGCGTAAGACTCGTATTTCCGCTGACCACGGCTATACCCTGTCCTATTTCGACATATTCTCCTGATTTCGCAAGAAGCTGTGTTATGACTCCGGATTTGGGAGAGGTTACTGAAGAACTTCCCTGCTTCGATGTCTTCACTGCGGCCTCTGCCTCTTCGTACGCCCTAAGGGCATTGTTATATTCCTCGGTGCTGACGATTCCGTCATCGTGCAGAGGTTTCAGACGGTCAAGCTCACGCTTAGCCGCATTCCGGGCTGTCACAGCCTGGACGGTAGGATCACCGCCCTGCACATTGGATGCCGAAATCGTTGCGATAGAAGTTCCGGCTGCTACGCGGACACCGGTATTGATGTTTGGCGACAATGTCAGTATTCCATTGCGTGTAGCTGAAGCTATGCCTTCGTCTGACGCCTTGGATTCAATACGTCCGGACACTACGGTCACTTCCGAAAAATCCGCCCGGTCTATCTTTTCGGTCCTGACTCCGAATCTCTCGGCCTGCTCCTTCTTAAGTTCTATAAGTCCGCTATGGTCATGGCC
>JAIEBK010000133.1:1596-2960 GCA_029070945.1 Muribaculaceae bacterium | reverse complement strand
GCAAACGCAAGAAGCGAAATCTTAATATATCTTCTGTTCATTTTGGTATTACTTTTTACGTCTGCAAAATTAACAAAAATATCGCGCAACTAAGTTGTAAAACATAAAAAAAACGGCTCCACAGTTCAGAGGAGCCGTTATTACATTTATGAAATTGATCAGAACGGGATATTCATGCCTACGTGTACATCAAAGTTGCTTGTAAGAGGATAGCTGTTCTTATCAAACTTGAGGGCTGCGTAGTCCATACCGATCAGGAAATTAAATCCCTTATTTCCGAAACTCAGGAGGACGCCATAGTTGGCGCCATATGTTCCGGCAGCTGCGCTTAGAGAAGCTGCAATTCCCTTGATAGGCTCTACATTTGCGGAGAGACGGAATTCTGTAGATGGGAACATTGAGCTGAGACTCGTTGTATTCATAAGACCGAAGTGGAGCTTATTATAATAAGGGAACGTATAATCGACGCCGGCTCTCATATGGCCCAGAAGCCCGATTGAAGAGGATTTTGTGCCGTTATCAGTCAGTTCGTACAGGGGTGAGAGATCATCGACCATTTTGTCCCAGCTTTCGCCGTTGTCACCAATTCCAATCTGGTGAGCTGCTGTCTCAAATGTTTTGGTTCCGTTTGTGGCTGCTTCCTGAACCTTGCTGAAGCTAAGCACGCCGAGGTCGGTGAAAGCAAGGGAGAAATTGAAATCCTTCCATTTATAAGAGGCTCCAAGATCGACTCCGAAGCCGAATCCGTTGATTCCAAACTTGATATCGTCTGTATTGACACCGCTTACATATCTGGCGCCTGTCCGGTCATTTACCTTGGTATCATATTTAAGACCGTCCATACCGATGCGAAGACGCGCGTTGGCTTTGGCCTGCCAGTTGTTTTCGCCAAGTGTCAGGTTAAGGTCGTTGAAGTCTGCCTCGGCAAAGCCTACCGGGAGCAGGAACTTCAGGCTTACACCGGCACGCAGACCGGGCACCTGCTTGATATCTCTTGAATGGTTAAGAGCTATTTCAGCATAAGCGGCAGCTTTCATATGAAGATCCTTTATGTCATATTCCCTGTTCCCGATCCCTTCTTTAAGAAGAGAGAAGATGCTCTTGGGAAGCGCGAAGCTTGAGCTCTCTTTTATGTTGATCGCAATGTTATTGTAGCCTCCGAAAGCCTGGAAGCCTCCCTGAAGAACTCCTATTCCAACATTCTCAGAAATTCGGTTGACATCTTTAAGATTGCCAAGTACTTCCTGTGCGGAGATATTGGGATTGGTGAAAAGCACCGTCTTACCCTCATGAGTGTATACGAGATCTGTCGGACTTATATTGCCGTTTACTCCAACGTTGATGTTTCCGAGCACAGGCACACC
>JAIEBK010000133.1:0-1496 GCA_029070945.1 Muribaculaceae bacterium | reverse complement strand
TCATAGAAAACTGTAGATCCTGACTCAAAACCCAACGGGGCATTGAAAGAATAGTCACCTGAGGCACTTCCGATATTGCCGAGAGGAAAATCAGTGACGTTTCCTGCGAAGCTGAGATCCTCTATAGCTACCGAGATGCTTTCAGGCAGTCCCCATCCTCCGGAGATGGCTGCAGGATTTTCGTCGAGCATAGTCAGTACATATCCGAGTCCGGTGAAGGCACACATATCGGGATCTCCTTCATTCACTTTCGGCGCAAATGTCAGACCGCATATTCCGTCACCGTCATGGTCGGCCAGATTGAATACATCGCTTGACCGGATGACGGGATTACCCTCCTTGAACTGCGAGCTCAATGTCAGCCTTCCTTTTCCTACAAGACCGTATTTTGCGACCGGATTTACTATGTTTACCTTGATCTGGGGATTGGCGATGATAATGTTGGTTTCCGGGTTGTTAAGGAAGTCCGGGAGGTCGCTGAGCGAGATGGGGTTGATTTTAATGTCATCCATCTTATAATCGATTGAACCGCTGAATTTTTCAATTGAAAAACTGGAGACCTGGAAGTCAGCCTTGATTTCTATTGGTGAAGGAATCGTCACACTCTCATTGATGGTCAGTTTGATCTTGCAGCCATCCTCGATTCCAACCTCACCCTTAATGCCTAAGTATCCGTTTTTAACCGCTCCCTTTCCTAAAAGATTCAGACCATTGGCGGCTATTACAATAAAGGCGCTACCGCTGGGACCGATCTCTATTTCGCCGACGTCAAGGATACCGGTATGGTTGTTGTATTTTGGGTTGTTGATAAGAAGGCCCCAGGGAAGCTGGAGTTTCAGGTTTTGGAAAGCAACTTTATTGCCTCCGCTTGAGAGTTCGCTGGGAACGGAGAGTGTGACCTGTATGTTGATGGGAGTTGTCTTGATTTCATCAAGCGCCTTCAGAGCATCCTCTATACCATTCATACTGATATCATATTCCTTCTTGTCTACATGTGGAAGATCTATAGCAGGCAGGTCGATACCTGAAACTGCTACCCCCGGCGAAGGCACTGAAATCTTAATCTGATCGATATGCGGTGCGTTCACATTTATAGGATCGAGTTTGAATTCTGTAGGCGAGATGCTTCCATCTTTTGAGATGGCGTAAACGCCGTCAATGGTCGAGATGTTCTCGTTGTCGTCGAGATTGACCACATTCTTAAGCTTGATTTCCGAGAGGTTGACGGGAACTGTCAGGTTGTCGACTGTAAACCGTGAGGTAGTGTCAATGTCGGAGAGGTCATACTTGTCGTCAACGCATCCGGTCATCATCGTGACCGCAGTGAGAGACAGGAGACCGTTTACCAGAGTTTGTCTTTTCATTTGCATTATGTTATTGTTGTTTAAGCTTTTTGTAAGTCACTTGTTGAATTATCTGCAAAGTTATAAAAAAAAATTCAAAGATGAAAATATAAGTCACGAAAAAGACTGTGAGATCGTGATAGACAATATGTC
>JAIEBK010000132.1 GCA_029070945.1 Muribaculaceae bacterium | reverse complement strand
TCTACTCTGATGAGAATACTGTCGGGACAGCTATCCCCTACTTCCGGCACCGTGACGATGGGACCCGGCGAACGCCTCTCCGTACTGGAGCAGGACCACTTCAAATATGACGACTGTACGGTGATCGAGACAGTGCTTCGAGGTCATACCACACTCTGGGACATAATGCAGGAGAAGGATGCCCTCTACGCCAAGGAGGATTTCACGGAGGCAGACGGCATCCGGGCCGCCGAACTCGAGGAGAAATTCGCTGAGATGGAAGGATGGAACGCCGAAAGCGATGCAGCCGCCCTTCTTTCGGGCCTCGGCATCAAGGAGGATTCACACTATTCGCTCATGCGCGATATGGGAGCCAACGAGAAGGTTCGTGTGCTTCTGGCAAAGGCTCTTTTCGGAAATCCTGACAACCTGCTCCTCGACGAGCCCACCAACGACCTTGACCTCGAGACAGTGGCGTGGCTTGAAAACTATCTCTGTAATTTCGAGAACACAGTGCTCGTGGTGAGCCACGACCGCCACTTTCTCGACGCTGTAAGCACCCACACCCTCGATATCGACTACAATAAGATCTCGCTCTTCGCGGGCAACTATAGCTTCTGGTATCAGTCTTCGCAGCTCGCCCTCAGGCAGCAGCAGATGGCCAATAAGAAGGCTGAGGAGAAGAAGAAGGAGCTTCTTGAGTTTATCCGCCGCTTCTCTGCCAATGTCGCCAAGTCAAAACAGACCACATCGCGAAAGAAGATGCTTGAGAAACTCAACATCGAGGAGATCCAGCCTTCCACCCGCCGCTATCCGGGCATAATCTTCACTCCCTGCCGCGAGGTAGGCAACAAGATTCTCGAGGTCAAGGGACTTAAGGCTACTGTAGACGGCGAGGTTCTGTTTGACGATGTAAACTTCCAGATCGAGAAGGGCGACAAGGTGGCGTTCCTGAGCCGTGACCCGCGTGCGATGACAGCCCTGTTCGAGATCATCATGGGCAACCGCAAGGCCGACGCCGGCGATTACGCATGGGGGCAGACGATCACCAACGCATATCTTCCCCTCGACAACAGCGCCTTCTTTAACACTGACCTTAACCTCGTAGACTGGCTATGCCAGTATTCCAAGGATTCTTCAGAAATCTATCTGAAAGGCTTCCTCGGCAAGATGCTCTTCAGCGGGGAGGACGTGCTTAAGAAAGCAAGCGTACTGTCGGGAGGTGAGAAGATCAGATGCATGATAGCGCGCATGATGCTGACAGACGCCAACACTCTCGTGCTTGACTCGCCTACCAACCATCTTGACCTGGAGTCGATTCAGGCATTCAACAACACGCTTCAGAATTTCAAGGGTGTTATACTTATGTCAAGCCATGACCATGAGTTTATCCAGACGGTCTGCAACCGCATCATCGAGCTCACGCCAAACGGCATCATCGACAAGATAATGGACTACGACGACTACATCACCGACGAAAAGGTGGCCGCGGCACGCGAAAGGTTATATAATTAAAAAAGCGCCCCGAGGGGCGCTTTTTTAATTACCCATATCCGACAGGAACTTGATGCGCACAAGGCGTATCTCCTCCTCCGTATAGTCTTCTCCGAGATCCTGAATCGCTTCCTCGAGATTATCTTCCTCGGTCTCCTGGAAATAGTCAATTATATCTTCCTCGACACCCTCTTCGAGCACGTCCTTAAGGAAATAATCTATGTTAATTTTGATTCCGGCCTCTACAATAGCCTCAAGTTCGGTGAGGAGTTCGTCGAAATCAAGGCCTTTGCCTTCCGCAAGTTCATCGAGCGCGATCTTGCGGTCGATTCCTGTGATGAGATATACCTTGAGCTTTGACTTATTAGGCATCATGCGTACCTTGAAGTCTTCAGGACGGACTATATCGTTTTCTTCTACATATTCGCGGATGGCCCGAAGGAATTCATCTCCGAAACGCTTGGCTTTTCCGGTTCCCACTCCGGGGATGAAGGAAAGCTCTTCCATAGTAACGGGATATGTTGTGGCCATGGCCTCGAGCGACGGTTCCTGAAATACGACGTAAGGAGGCACGTCGTGTTTTCTGGCGATCTTCTTCCGGAGATCGACGAGAATATTATAGAGCATCTCGTCTGCTGCTCCGGATCCCGACAGCTGCTGCGGCTCAGGCTCCTGATCGTTGAATTCCGAATCCTCCACTATCTTGAACTGAGGGGATGGATTCTTAAGATATTTCTTCCCTTTTGCAGTCACTTTGAGAATGCCGTAGTTTTCAAGATCTCTCTTGATATACCCTGCTATGTCGGCCTGCCTGATAACAGCGGCGAGCACTCGCTCGTCGGTATTCGGCATACATCCGAACATCTCGATTTCATCATGACCGTTTTCGCGGATCTCATCTGTGGCGCGTCCGATCATGACGCATGTGATGTATTCCGCCTTGAATTTTTCCTTAAGTGCGAGGGCCGTTTCCATGACGGCGCAAAGTTCTTCTGTAGCTTCCACTAATGTTTTTGGGTGTTTGCAATTGTCGCAGTTGCCGCAATTGTCATTTTCATAGTTCTCGCCGAAATAATGCAGGAGAATGCGTCGGCGGCAGACCGACGACTCAGCGTAGGCTGCTGTCTCAGCAAGCAGCTGCCTGCCGATCTCCTGTTCGGCCGGGGTTTTGGAGAGCATAAGTTTATCGAGTTTCTGAAGGTCTTTCCGGGTGTAGAAGGCGATGCACTGTCCTTCTCCGCCGTCGCGTCCCGCGCGTCCGGTCTCCTGATAGTAGCCTTCAAGGCTTTTCGGAATATCATAGTGGATGACATACCTGACATCAGGCTTGTCTATGCCCATTCCGAAAGCGATAGTGGCTACAATCACGTCGACATTCTCATGCAAGAAGGCATCCTGGTTTTCACTTCTTACGGCTGCCTCCATTCCGGCATGGTAAGGAAGCGCGCGGATATTGTTGACTTTCAGAAGCTCCGCCATCTCCTCCACTTTCTTTCTGCTAAGGCAGTAGATTATGCCGCTTTTGCCTTTATGCTGCTTCACGAAGCGGATGATGTTGGCGTCTGTTTCCTTTGTCTTTGGTCTTACTTCATAATATAGGTTTTCTCTGTTGAAACTTGATTTATAGACTGTAGCCTCCAGCATGCCGAGGTTTTTCTGGATATCCAGCTGCACCTTCGGTGTGGCTGTGGCCGTTAACGCTATCACAGGCCGGATGCCGACCTTCGAGATGATCGGGCGGATCTTTCTGTATTCCGGACGGAAGTCATGCCCCCACTCCGAGATGCAGTGAGCCTCGTCTACCGCGAAGAAGGAAATCTTCACTCCACGCAGGAACTCTACGTTTTCCTCCTTGGTCAGAGACTCAGGCGCGACATAAAGGAGTTTTGTGCGTCCTTCTGCCACATCCTTCTTCACGCTCTCTATGGCTGCCCGGGAAAGCGTGGAATTCAGGAAATGGGCCACACCGTCGTTTTCAGCGAAACTCCGTATGGCGTCCACCTGATTCTTCATCAGTGCGATAAGAGGTGAGATCACAATGGCTGTTCCCTCCGACATGAGCGCAGGAAGCTGATAACACAGCGATTTTCCACCTCCTGTAGGCATCAGCACGAAGACATCCTCGCCGTTGAGGAGCGACCGGATTATTTCTTGCTGCTGACCTTTGAAGGTGCTGAATCCAAAATGTAGCTTCAGGGCTTTCCTGAGGATTTCGGGATCTGTCATTGTCGTCAAGGATTGAGGAGCGGAATAGACCGCTTTGTGGATATATACACAAAATTACAGATTTTTTTTGTAACTGCAAATATTTTCCTCAAAAAATCCTCTGTTTTTTATTTTTGCCGATTCTCCCCTGCTCTCTTTCCCTTGGGAAACATCTTCCTCATTCGAAGAATCGCCTTATCCACAGGTCCGGCACAGATCACTACAGTCGTGGCGGCGACGATAAGAAGTCCGCCGATGATGTCTTGAGTGGAGAGAACCTGATTCAGGACCACGACACTGAGCACTACGGCTGACACCGGCTCGAGAGCGCCGAGAATAGCCGTCGGAGTGGATCCGATAAGCTGTATGGCCCGGGTGGTGCATGCCAGGGAGATCGCCGTAGGTATGATGGCGAGAGCGAGCAGATTGAGCCAGCCCCAGTCTTCCGACGGGAGGGTCAGCCGGCTTCCGCAGCAGATCATGGCTATATAGACAAGGCTTCCCCATCCAAGCACGTAGAAAAGAAGTTTGGTGGTAGGAATGCCACGTACGCTTTTCGATACGTTGACCATAACTATATAAATGGCATAAGTCAAAGCCGAAAGCATGACGAGCAGACATCCGAAAGCACTGACCTTACCGCTGCCCTGCGGCTTCATGAGAAGCATCAGGCCGGCAGCCATCACTACGAGGCATATCACAGTAGATATCCTGAAACGCTCGTGGAAAAACATGATCATCATAACCGCTACCATGACCGGATAGACAAACAGCAGCGTTGAAGCCACGCCGGAGTTCATATAGTTATAGCTTTCGAAAAGCGTAAGCGATGACACGGCCATCAATACTCCGAGCACTATGGTTGGCATGATCTCTTCTTTCCTCAGCGAAAGTGACCTTCGCCGCAAAAGCATGATTACAGCAAGCAGCGGAAGCCCCATCAGATAGCGGAAGAGAAGTACCGACACGGGATTCATGCCCTGCCCGTAGAGAGGCACGGCGAAAGCCGGATTGGTTCCGTAGGCTGCCGCGGCCAGCGCGGCCAGCGCATATCCCTTGACTTTATCAAATGCGTAATTCATAATTTACTTTCCTTCCATTTATTCAGATGATTAAATTCTCATCGTAGGGACGCACGGCGCGTGCGTCCGCTCGATGTAGCTACATATACATTCACACCATTAAAGCCACTGCGATACCGCCGAAGATAAGCAGGAAATTGCTGACGGCATATGTCACAGTATATCCCATGGCAGGGAGCGTGCTGTCGAGGTTGTCCTGAAGGGCACCGAGGGCCGCCACCGCGTTTCGGCCGCCGGCCACGCATCCGAGAGTGACTGCGATCGGGAAGCGGAAAATGTAGTGACCTATGAAGATGGAGATGATAAGCGGAAGCGTAGTGCAAGCTATGCCGACAAAGAATAGACCGATGCCTGCCTCCTTAAGTCCGGAAATGAATGTCGGTCCGGCCGCAAGGCCCACAATGGCGATGAAGAGGCACAGACCAACGTTATCGAGCACCCAGACCACAGAAGAAGGTATTCGTCCGAGGGTCGGCTTTCGGTTGCGCAGCCAGCCGAAGAAGAGGCCTGCAAGAAGAGATCCGCCACTGGTGGTAAGTGAAATCGGAATGCCTTTGAAGTGGACGCACAGCGCGCCGATCAGGCAGCCGATCGCAACTCCGAAACTCAGGAATGCGACATCTGTAGTCTCTGTCTTCCTGTCGGGATATCCGATCTCCCCGACAGCTTCGGCCACATCTTTCTGAAGGCCTACAAGAGTCAGGACATCGCCGGCCTCAAGCACCGTACGGCTGTGGAGCGGAATCCTCACGTCGTCGCGGACAAGGCTCTTCACCATGACACCGCTCATATAGTCAGACTTTCTCAGGGCACCGAAAGTCATTCCGGCAGCCCCGTTCTTGGACACTGTCACCGGAAGGTTTTCCGCCTCAAAGTTGAGGAGTTCATGATCCACTACCTCCTGCCCGATTATTCCGGCCTCGTTTACGACAGTCTCCCGGCGTCCGCCGATGACGATGACGTCGCCGCGCCTTACCTTGACATCAGGCTCCACATCCACTACCTCACCTCCCACACGCAGACGCTCTACGAAAAGGCGATGACCAAGGCTGGCGAGGGCCTCCTCTATCTCAGAGACAGTGCGCGGACGCCTGAAAAAGCTCGATTCAGCCTTGTAGGCTCGGAAAGATACCGGACGGTTGGCCACTATCAATCCCGGTTGAGCGGAAAACTCACCCTCCTCCATCTCAGACTCGATTTCCGCTATCTGCTGTTTGGTCTTGGCAAGTCCGCCGCAAAGCTTCGGACCGAGATTTGCCACTATCCAGGCTGCTCCGATCGTGCCGAATATATAGGTGACGGCATATGCCGAAGGAATCATTCCGGTGAGTGATTTCTTCACTTCCGGGTCTATCTTCATCGAGGATATAATGTCCGAGCCCACACCTATGGAGGCGGAAATAGTCTGGGAGCCGGCGAAAAGACCGATCGCAGTGCCCGTATTGTAGCCCATCAGACGTGCCGCGGCAATGCAGACGGCAATGCAGATCACGCATTCCACCACCGCGAAAAGCATCTGCTTGACACCGTCGCCCTTAAGTCCGCGGAAAAACTGCGGACCGACGCGATAGCCTATGGCGAAGAGGAAGAGCAGGAAACTCACCGTCTTAAGAGGTTCGGCGATTGGAATGTCGAGCTGCCCTATAAGGACTCCGACAAGAAGAGTGGCCGTCACGGGGCCAAGCGAAAAACTCTTTATCTTCAGTCCTCCGAGCCAGAAACCGATTCCGAGCGTGAGGAAAAGAGGTATGGTCGGGTTCTCCCGAAGGAGATCAATAATGTATTCCATAGTAAGTAATTTATGTTTATCGATTTTACGGGATTAATCTCGATTTATCAGGATTAATCAAGATTAATCCCGTAAAATCATTCTAAATTCTCAATTCCCAATTCTAAATTCTAAATTCTAAATTAAGTAAGGTGCAACGCCTCCCGGAATCGTCTTACCGTCTCGACATCGCCGGAATATTTGCCATGATCCTCACTCAGCTTGCATGTCTCGCAGAAGAAAGGCCATGACTCGGTGATCTTGACTGCAAGAAGCTTGATGACTATATTCATAGGTTTGATTCCGGGGAAATCATTGGTGAAATGCGTTCCGATACCGAAAGAAGGGATACATTTACCCTCTGCATAATGCTGAAGCTCGATAGCTTCGTCAGTATTCAGCCCGTTACTGAAGACCACCTGTTTGGTAGCCGGATCAATATTGAGTGAACGGTACTTCTCCACTATAAGGTCAAGCTGCTCATGGTTCTCACCGCTGTCTACGCGCAGACCCTTAAACATATTGGCATAGTCTTCCGAAAAGTTAAGACTGAAGATGCGCCAGCCATAGGTATCGTATAGAAACGTACCGAGCGCACCCCTGTAAGTGTTAGACCACACCTTCATCGCGAGATGGTTGGCCATCTGAGGGCCGTACATTCCGGCTATCGCGCTTATCAGCTCATGGGCCATGGTTCCGATAGGCATAAGGTCATATTTCATGGCGAGATAGACATTGCTCGTGCCTACGAATCTTCCCGGACCACTTGATGCCTTACAGCAGTCAGACATAGCTCTGACCACTGTCTCCTGAGCCTCGAATGAGGCGCGGCGGCGCGTTCCGAAATCACTGAAGGAGCATCCTGCAGCCATTAGCCGCTCACCTTTCGCATATGTCTTTTTATAATAGGAGTCATAATCGAGCAATTCCGACTGGCCTGTCATTATATAATAGAGTTCGGAGACAATCGCGAGCACCTTCACCTCAAGCAGTATCGTGTCGCTCCAGTTTCCTTCGAAGTCAATACTCAGATGTCCTTCCTCGTCCTGGTACACATGTACCCAGCTGCTGTCGTAGCGGAAACCCTTGAGGAAAGTATAGAACCAATCCGGAATATAGTAACACCGGCGGCGCATGAAGGCTACTTCCTCGTCAGTTATCACAAGATTTTCAAGAAGCTTTATCTGATGACGGAGTTCGTCGGCGAATCCGGCGGGATATACGGTATTGTTACGGTCGATGAAACGATAGCGCACCTGTGTGCGCGGATAGTTGTCGATCACGGCGCAGCACATCGT
>JAIEBK010000131.1:13162-19004 GCA_029070945.1 Muribaculaceae bacterium | reverse complement strand
GTCTTGCAGACTATATATATCATATAGCATATCGAGAGCAGGGAAATGATGAAGCCGAGGACAGTGGCGATGCGCAGAGGTGCGGTAGTATAGCTCGTTATTCCTTCAAGAGCAAGGTTCAGGAGGCGTCCCGGCGACATGTGTGTCTCTCCGGCTATCCTGTCGGCGGTCTCGAAGTCAACGCCGGTCTTTCTGAATCCCACCCAGCAGTAAAGGCCTTTGGTGTAGCGTTGAGATTCGCGGAGTCCGCGTATCGCCTCTACCACCTTACGGTCAAGAAGCCTGAAATCACCAACGTTGGGAAGCACATCCGTGCGGGTGCTCTTATTCAGGAAGCCATAGAAGATTTTTGTGAAGAATTTCCTGAAAATGGATTCCTTCCCCCTTGACAGACGGTGCCCATATACATCCTCGAATCCATTTTCCCATTGAGCGATCATATCGGGTATGGTGTCTATCGGATGCTGAAGGTCCGCGTCGATTATCACCATGGCGTCGCCTGTCATGCGGTCGAAGCCTGCGAGCAACGCACTTTCCTTGCCGAAATTCCGTGATAGGCTCACATAACGGAATCGAGGATCCTCGGCATTGATTTTCTTGAGTTTGGCAAGAGAATTGTCATGGCTCCCGTCATCGACGAGAATGACTTCCCATTCATATTCCGCGCCTTTCAGTCCCGGATGCTTGTTGTCAAGAAGCGGACATAAGGCGGCATAGAGGGCATCGATTGATTCCTCTTCGTTATATACGGGTATGAGCAATGATATTTTCTTCACTTTGCAAATATAGCAAATCCTGTCATTTTTTGCAAGTCATATTCAATTTTTAAGCCCGGAGAGGCGTTAAAATATCATGAAATCCTTCGAAAACAGCCATAGGGAGAGTATGACGGTTGTAGTCCCTGTCTACAACCGGGCCTCTCTCATTGTGCGATGTCTTGACAGCCTCAGGTCGCAGTCTTATCGCCCGCTTCATGTAATTGTGGTAGACAATGCCTCTACTGATGACACATTGTCTGCCGTGAAGAAATGGAAAGACGGAAATGAGGAAGAGAGGTTTTCTGTACAGATACTTTCTGAATCACTTCCCGGAGCGGCCTATGCGCGCCGGAAGGGTCTTGAATACGTTACATCGGAAAAGGTCATGTTTTTCGATTCAGACGATGTCATGAGGCCGGATTGCGTTTCCACCGTGATGTCTGCGTGGGAAAAAAGACCTGATGCCGATATTGTCGCCTGGCCTGTGGTTATACATCGCGATGGCCGCAGGCATATGACACACACTGTAAAAGGGAATGTACTCGAAGGTCATCTTGTCCATGCCATGCTGCGCACACAGGGCTATGCCGTAAAGACCGCCGTGTTGAGGGAATGCGGTGGCTGGCGTGGAGAGTTCCCTGTATGGAATGATTTTGAGACAGGCGTACGTGTGCTTTTAAGGGAGCCGGAGGTGATAGCTGTCAATCTGCCTCTTGCAGATGTATATCATCAGCCGGAAAGCATTACCGGACTCAGTTTTTCCGGTAAGCATGGCAAATGGGAGAAGTCTCTCGATGCTGTCGATGAGTCAATAGATTCCTGTGTCCGTACCGATACATCGCGGCTTCACAATATCGTCAGCTATCGCAGGGCTATACTTGCGGCCGATTATGCAAAGGAGAGACATCCGGAACTGGCTCAGCCGCTTTACGTGCAGGCATTGGCAGAGGTGCCTCGAAAAAAACGTCCGCTCATACGTTTCGCCTATCACTGGACTCGGCTCGGTATGCGCGGAGCGTTTTCAATCGTCGGAAGACTCCTCTAAATAATAAATATAAAAGATTAAAGATTAAATGAAGGCTTAGAAGTAAATCAACCGATCTTTAATAATTAATAATTAATCTTTTAGAAAGAGGTGATCCCACGACGGAAGCGTGATGGGCTCCTGCTTCATTGCCTTCAATATCTTGGGTGATACGTATTTCTTATCCACCACAAGCCGGAAAAGGTATTCATCCATCCAGTCGTCGGTAGCGATCAGATACCCGTCGTGACCGGTTTTTCCCCAGCTGTTTTCTATAAGCCACTTCTTAGGTTCTCCCTTGCTGTCGAGGTCCACCCCCGAGAGGGTCATGGCATGCGAAGACGCACTTCCCCATGTGGATATGCGCTCGGCCTTGTCCATGCCGAACTTTGTGTCGAACAGCGACTCATAGTCGAAGTTCTCTAAGTCAAGGGTTCCGCGCTCTCTGTCAAGAAATTTTCCTACATCGCAAGAGAAATACATAGCCGTGCTGTCCTTGATCGATCTGATGGCTGCATCCTTGAGATCGGCCATCGGCACGTTGAGGTAGGTCCAGTCCTGACCGTCGTAACTGTGGCGGTCATAGTCGATGCGGTAGACTTTCCAGTATTCGCGCGATGGGTCGTTCATTAGCATGATATAGCTGTTCTTGAGGTCGTTGCCGAACAGCTCTTTGTAGAATGACTGCGGAGTATATGTCTTGGTCTCGAGGGCATTTCCTTTGCTGTCCCGTTTTGTCCAGGTGAACTCTGTGGGGGGCTCTCCGAGAGCCAGTGCGAGCATCTTATAGACTTCTCCGAGCTGTTTAGTCTTCATTTCCTTCAGAGCCTTCTCATCGGCTCCTTTGGCCTTTGCCTGACGCAGGCGAAGGCCGTCTTCACGCAGGCGTGTCGCGAGATGGCGCCGGAACGCTGAGGTGCTGTTGGAGATTTCTGTCTCTGCCATGGCTTCGGTAGGCACGACTCCGTATTTGGTCACGATGTCGGCTACTCCACAGAAAGTGCCCCCGTCGGCGATCGGGTTCTGGAATAGCCATTCCACCTGACGGTCTTCCATGGGCTTGTCTGAGGTGTCTATTACTCCCTGTAGGAATAAATTGGCCTTCTCAAGCTGGTCGAAGAAGAAATTGTAGTTTTGAGATAATGTGAGGTTCGGGAGGTTATGTTCTGCTATTGCCTGTGCGCGCAGCACGTTGAGGCCGGTGAAGAGCCAGCATCTGCCTGATGATTTCTGATCAGTGATTCCTTTGGTATCCACTTTATGTGAGAAATGATCGTCGAATTTGTTGCGTACCTTCTCATTAAAGGCAAGTTTCTCTATTCCGGCGGCATTCAGGGCATTGTGGCGTGCTTTGTTGGCGGCGTTATCCTCATATGCGGCTTTGAATCCATCCAGCATTTGCGGTGAGATGGCTCCTTTATTGTCGGCTAATGCCGGCAGCGTAGCTGCGAGGCTGACTGTCAATAAGATTTTTCTTATCATGTTGTTTTGTTTGAATTATATTTTCAAATGGAAGATCTGATATGCAACTCCGCGGCCTCCAAGCCCTGTCTTCTGGTGAAGCAGTCCGGAGTTTAGGACTCGTCCGGCGTCTTCGTTGCTTGTGCCGAAATCGAAATAGCGACGTGAGGAGAAGATATTGCTTATGAGATGGTTGAAGAGAAAGGTGAGGGTCCCGTTTTCTCTGCCTGCGCGAGACGTCGCGATATACTGGCAGTGCGCTACCGAGTTTGTGTCGTAAATACATATGGCCGCCTCCGGGATATTTCCGGTCCCTGACAGAAACAGACGTATGCCATCGGGAAAACGCTCCTTAAGCAGTTGCAGCTCAGCAGCGGAATGCACCGGGGAGGCATCATGTCTTTCTCTCAGGCATTCTGTCAGTAATGGCATGAATTCTCCGACATCGGCTGTTTCCCTTATCCATGGATTGATGGATGATGCTTTCTTAAGATGACGTTTCTGCTGGGTGTTGAAGGCAGGTATCTCACGCATGTCTATAACCGTGGAAAGGTTTACCGTCTCGACAGATGCTCCGTAGCGAAAGAGGGCATATAGGTCTTCCTCCGCCGGAATACGATGGTATATATGCGGGACTGCCTTGTAAATTATATCACTTATATCGTTCTCCCTGCACCATGAGGTCCATATGCCGAAAAGCTCAAGCATGTCTGTCCCGTCGAAGTGGGAGAGGGGTGTGATCCAGCCTCCATAAGTTAGGCCTTGATGGGAACGCAGGGTGCCGTCGGAATCGATATTCGCCGGAAGTATGGCTGTAGGCTTTCCTTTACGCGTTGCGATAAGCGAGCAGTCGTGAAATCTGTCGGCATGATAGTCCATATACCCCCGCATATGCAGCAGAGTGCCCTGCCGCGACTCAGCGACAAGCCTGTCCCAAAGACCTGCATCTTCAGGATTATATCTGCGGATTTTCCATTCTGACTCCATTCCCTGATATTTCTTCAGCAAAATTAACGAAACATTCGCAAGTTAACAAATTTTTTATTAACTTTGTTACTCGAATCTATAAGTAACTTGCATTAATGAAACCATTTGCATCTTTTGCCGCTCTTGCGGCACTCGCTTTGACGGCTTTCCCCGCATTCTCCGATCAGAAAGCCACTGTCCGGCTCAATCTTGACAACGTCAATCCCGATCTGACCATTCCTGCCGAAATATACGGCCAGTTTGCCGAGCATCTTGGCACATGTATCTATGGTGGACTCTGGGTCGGTGAGGATTCTCCGATTCCCAACACCAACGGCTACCGTAATGATGTGCTTCAGGCGCTTAAGGAATTGAAGGTCCCCGTGATGCGCTGGCCCGGTGGCTGCTTTGCCGATGAATACCACTGGGTAGACGGTATCGGTCCGAAGAAAGACCGTCCGGTGATGATCAACAACAACTGGGGAGGAACAGTTGAGGACAATTCCTTCGGTACGCATGAATTCTTCAACCTATGCGAGCTCCTTGAATGTGAACCTTATCTTAGCGGTAATGTCGGAAGTGGCACTGTGGAGGAACTTGCCAAATGGGTGGAATACATCACGGCGGAAAACGGACCTATGGCCGAGAAACGCAAGGCCAACGGACGCGAGAAACCCTGGAAATTAAAATATCTCGGTGTGGGCAACGAATCATGGGGTTGTGGCGGCAACTTCACTCCGGAAGACTACGCTTCGGAATACCGTCGCTATCAGACTTACTGCCGCGATATAGACGGAAACAAACTCTATAAGATCGCGTCCGGAGCAAGTGACTATGACTACAAATGGACCGATGTGCTGATGAAGAAGGCTAAGAATCACATGAAGGGCCTATCGCTTCATTACTATACTGTAAAGGGATGGAAAGGCAGCAAGGGCTCTGCAACTGATTTCGACAATGACGATTACTACTGGACTCTCGGCAAATGTCTTGAGATAGAACCGGTGATCATGAAGCATGACTCCATCATGAGCAAGTACGACCCGAAGAAGAACGTGGCTCTTCTCGTCGATGAATGGGGTACATGGTGGGATGAAGAGCCCGGAACCGTTCCCGGCCATCTGTATCAGCAGAATACAATGCGTGATGCCATGGTTGCGGCACTGAGCCTTAACGTATTCAACCGCCATACAGACCGCGTGAAGATGGCCAATATCGCCCAGATCGCAAATGTACTCCAGTCGATGGTGCTGACAAAGGGTGACAAAATGGTGCTTACTCCGACTTATTATGTCTTCAAGATGTATGCTCCCCATCAGGACGCCACCTTTATTCCTCTTGAGGTCGAGACATCCGTGCGCGACGTACGCGATGGCCGCAAGGTTCCGACAGTCAATGCTACCGCTTCGCAGAAAGACGGTAAGGTCAATGTGACACTCACCAATATTGACCTTAAAGAAAAAGCTGAGGTTACGATACCGTTCACAAAGCTTGGCAAGAATGCTGTCACAGGAGAGATCCTGACATCGGCAACCCCTAACGATTACAATGATTTCGATAATCCCGACAAGGTGAAGCTGGCGCAATTCAAAGGTTATAAAGTAACTAAGGATGGTCTTCAGGTGACGCTTCC
>JAIEBK010000131.1:0-13062 GCA_029070945.1 Muribaculaceae bacterium | reverse complement strand
TCGAATCCTGTTATCTTTTCCACTTCATCTATTGTGGTGGCATAGTCCTGCATGTTGCCCGGGCATTTCATGTGCGGATATACGAAGGCGATGCCGCGAGGCTCGTCAAGATATGGAGCCAAAAGCACCTTGAAGAAAGCTCCCGGTACCCTGACCTTGGATGATTCGAAATATTTATTGTCATCTTCGGTATAGATAGGACCGGCAATTATCATGATAGCTGAGTCTCGTTTCGCCCATATACGCTCCTTGCTCTCCAATGTCTCCCATGCTCCTGCGTTCAGGTCGTGGAGTTGCGGACACATGTTGGCCATGACGAAGCAGTCGTTCATAGCCTTATCGCTCCATTTCTGGTCGGCCGCCGGACACATATGTCCTCTGTCATAGCCCGAACGTGTGTAATCACTGTGTTTCGTGCATCCGACTATATCAGGATCCTGCCAGAAATTATCGCTGCGGCTCACCTCGTTGCTGACTTCCGTGCCGAGAAGTTCCCAAACAACATAGTTGGGCGTACGGTTGTCTTTGTTGAAGGAAAGCGTAAATCCGGTGTATTCCTTGATCTGTGATGTCAGTCCGGAAGGCATGGCTACATTTTCCAGCCCGTCATAGTGTGTCGGATTAGGAGTGACGGGAACCTCCGGAGTAGGCTCGTCAGGAGTAACGGGCATCTTAGGCTCATCCTTGCCGGTGTTGCAGGAATAAAAGGCCGGTATCAGCAAAGCGAAAGCAAGAGCTGCTGAGAAAGAATTATTAAATTTGTGGTGAAATGTTTCTAAAAGTTTCATTGTCAAATGTATTAGTTTATTTAAAACGTATAAAACCTCGGAAGTATTGCCTCCGAGGTTTTATTATATTAGAGATTTATATGTTTGGCAAATAATTATGCATTATGAATTGTGCATTATGCATTCATCGTCATTTGCGTTTCTTCCAGAGTGCGGTCATGTCCTCGAGAGTCTTGCCCTTGGTCTCAGGCACAAGCTTAGCAACGAACCATGCCGCTATCACGCATATCACGCCATACATTGCGTATGCGAAGAAGTGTCCGAAGCGTTGTCCCATATCTCCCATGCTCATGTTGTAGATAGGCACGAACGTGCTGGAGACAATGAAGTTGAATATCCATTGGAAAGCCACTGCGATCGCTACGGCCTGCGAGCGGATGGTGTTCGGGAAGATCTCCGAGATCAGTACCCAGCAGATAGGACCCCATGAGAACATGAAGGACGCGGAGTAAACCATGATGCTGACAACCGGGAAGAGAGCCGGAAGCTCGACAAGGTTAGACAGCGCCACGCCGAGAGCACCGATTGCCATGCCGATAGAACCCCATATGAGCAGGGGTTTGCGGCCAAGTTTCTCTACGGTAAATACAGCCACGAGTGTGAACGCGATATTGACGATACCCATGATGACGGTCTGCACCATCGGATTGCCCATATTCATGGATTCAAAGATGCGCGGAGCGTAGTAAAGCACGGCGTTGATGCCGACGGCCTGCTGGAATACTGAAAGCATTACACCGATAAAGACAACCATGACGCCGAACGAGAAGAGTTTCTCGCTCTGTACTGTGACGGTCTCCTTGATATTCTGAAGTATTTCCTGAGCCTTCGAGCTGCCGTTGATCTTTGTGAGCACCTTAAGAGCCTGCGCGTCTTTGCCTACCATGGCAAGATAACGGGGCGATTCGGGCACGAGACATACGAGGAACGTGAAGATTCCGGCTACGTAAGCTTCTGAGCCGAACATATAGCGCCAGCCGGTCTGGATGGTCCATAGGTCGGAGCTTGAGTGCACCTGGTAGACGGTTTCACCTATCTTCTCAATGATCGGCTGAGTATGCTCGCCGAGGATGAGGAAATTGACGAAATAGACTACAAGCTGACCGAAGATGATTGCGAACTGGTTCCAGGATACAAGCGTACCGCGCATGTTGGAGGGAGCCACCTCGGCGATATACATCGGGCAGATTGCTGAGGCAAGACCAACACCGATACCTCCTATGATTCGGTATACATTGAATGTAATGAGAAGGTGAAAACAGGGTTTGCCGTATTCATGGATGAGAAATTCCGGATAATATGAGCCAAGAGCGGATATAAAGAAGAAGACACCAGCGATGAAAAGTGCCATCTTACGGCCAAGTCGCGTGGCTATGAGTCCTGAAATGGCTGAACCGATTATACAGCCTAAAAGGGCGCTTGACGATGTTATGCCGTGGATAGTGTCGGTGTAGACGAAGTCTTTCGCACCGAGGAAGAAGGCCTGAAGGCCTTTTTCTGCTCCGGAGATGACAGCTGTGTCATATCCGAAGAGCAGGCCGCCAAGCACCGCTACGAGTACAATCCCGAAGAGGTAGGCCTTGCTGCCTTGATTGTTGTTCTGATTCATGGTTTTATAGTTGTTAAGTTGGTAATCGTAAAGTAAAAAGGTGATGTCTTTATGGGTCTAAAAAATTCTCAATTCTCCATTCAAAATTCTAAATTCTCAATTCTCCATTCTAAATTCTCAATTCTCCATTCAAAATTAATACAGGTCTCTTGTCTTCGGCCCGTCATCCCATCTGTGATCCTTGGGGAATGGCTTTCCTCCCCACGCTTTCTGATTGGTGGTCGGGAGAGACGCATCGGTCCAGAACGGATGTGATGCCGGCAGTCCAAGCGGCAGGAATGCCAGTGAAGTCATATAGAGACTTCCGTTGTTGGTATACCAGTCGGCTATATTAGGCTGTCTTCCCGCGAAGCCTATGGTAAGGTATCCTCCCTCATTGAAGTTCTCCTTGCCGTCATACATTGAATGCATTACTGAGGTCAGGGCATTGCGTACCTGTCCGTCTGTAAGTCCGGCCGGGAGCTTGCCATACCATGCCATGAGCGCCAGCGGCTGCATAGTAGCCATACGGTAGGGAATGGATCGTCCGAAGACCGGGAAAGTCCCTTCAGGTGAGATCATACGCTCAAGCACTATGCTGTATTTCTGAGCGCGCTTCAGGGCGCGGTCGTAATATTTCGGATAGTGTATTCGTGTGCGGCGTCCGGCATCGATCATGTTCTGAAGAGTTTCAAGATACATCGGGTGGAATACGTAGCTGCTGTAGTAGTCGAAAGCGAAGTCCGGGCCGTCAGCATACCATCCGTCGCCCGCATACCATTCCTCCATCTTCCTGATTGCGGAGTTCACGCGATAATCGTCATGGCTTCCTCCCGCCTTTGCCATGAAGCTTTCAAGTATAGAGGAGAAAAGCAGCCAGTTGGTATATGGCGGATCGATATGACGTATATTGCTGAAGTTTTTAAGATATCTTTCCTTTGTCTTTTTGTCAAGCGGCATCCAGAGCGCGTCGTAGGCGCGAATGAAACTTTCTGCTATGTAGGCGGCGTCTACCATGATCTGTCCCTCTCCCTGCCAGAGAAGGCAGTCGGGTGAATCCGGGTCAACGGCATTGGCGTAGCTTTTAAGAGCAAGCTCCCGAAGTTCCTTTCTCATCTTTCCCTCTTCAGTGTCGTCGTCCGGAAGCGCGAGCCATGGAGCGATGCCGGCCATAAGCCTTCCGAAAGTCTCCATATAGGTGACTTTCTTATTTCGGCCATCCCAGTTGGGGCTTACTTCCACTATCATGTCTTCCTGGAGTTTTCCGTCAGCCATTTTGCTGAGTACGGGGTATGCAATCTGATATGCGAGATCAGTCCAGTATTTACGGTCAGGATTACTGTCTTTTTCCAGATATTTGGCATATTCGCAGGCGGCTAAAAGGAACGCTCCGGTTCCGAAATCGGATGTGGAGTTCTTGTCTACCACCTGTCCGGGGATCGCTTTCTCGCCTATAGGCTGGACATAGCCGACACGTCCGTCCTTCTGAAGCGCTGTTCCGCTCAGGTAGTTCCAGCCTTTAAGGGCCGCGTCAAGGTATTTGGGGTCTGTCAGCAGTCCATTGTTAATTCCCCAAAGCAGCCCATAGGTAAAGAATGCTGTTCCGCTCGTCTCAGGTCCGGGGGCATGTGCCTCGTCAAGCATGGAGCGGCTCCAGTATCCTCCCGGCTGCTGGCTTGCCACTACAGCATCGGCGAGTTCACGGTAACGCTGTTCGAAAAGATCGCGGTGCTTATAGTCTTCAGGAAGGTCTTTCAAGACTTTTGCGAGCCCCGCGAGCACCCATCCGTCACCTCGGGCCCAGAAATCCTTCTTGCCGTTGGCACTCTCATGCTTCGGATAGACATATTTGGCGTCTCTGTAGTAGAGATGCTCATCCTTGTCATACATGATGCTGTCAGCATACACGAAGTAGTCGTATAATTTATCAAGATATTTCTGATTGCCTGTGATATTATACATTTTTGTCATGACGGGCATCACCATATAGAGTCCGTCGGCCCACCACCAGTAGTCGTTCTGAGGTGTCGATATCTGGTGTTCCATCACTTCCCGTGCGCGCCTTATACGTTTGTCATCGGGAAGAATGTTGTATAGGTCAGCGTATGTCTGGAAGCATATCTGCCAGTCGCCGAAAAGCACGTGATCGGGCGATTCTCCGTAGCTGGCATATTTCCATTTGCTACGGTCGTTTCCTTTGGCTCCTTTCCATTCATTATGGTTGGCCCAGTCTTCGGAATATTTCAGCCAATCCGGGTTCCCGGTCAGCTTATAGGCCTCCATGTTGCCCGTATGGTATGCCGCCACGTGCCAGAATGGTGTGGCCTGGGCAGGATTGTTCTTCTGCCAGTTGTCGTTGACCTTTGTTATAATGTCCCTTACTTTCTTCGCTTCCTTTTGTTTGTCAAGAGCAAATGCAGGTGAGACAATTACCGATAGCAGCAGCGGTATGATAGTCTTTCTGATGAGGTTCATGATCTTAGGGTTGTTCAAGAAATTAATGCTTTCGCAAAGTTAATAAAAAAAAACAAGACCGCCAAGCATTAGATGGCTTGACGGTCAATGCTTGATATTTATTTAAGATTATTCATTCTTGAGACGGGTGTTTCTACGCCGTAAAGATACGAGGGAACGTAGTCTCCGAGATCGATGACTATTTTCTCAAACACTATTCCGGGGTCAAGCGGCTTGATTTCCAGATATGTCTCTCCCGTTTTCTTGATTTTGACAGGAACTTTCTTTTCCACTACCCGGCGTGCTACTGTAGGATAAAATATACTGTATATATTCTCGGGATCTTCGTTTAGGTTGGCGTTGAAGTTTACTTCCACCGGATCACTGCCCTCGAATCCTACAGTATATCTGTGCCCATTCTTATTTTTGAAAGCCAGCGTTGATTTAGTGACAACATGCACTGTCACGCTGTCTGTTCCCTCAGGAATGGAGACGCTATATCTCAGGGATGCTCCTTCAGGATTTTCCGTATATGGCCGCACGGCCACACCGCTCAGTGTCCTTCCTGTATGTGGAATCACTTCCCATTTAGCACCGCTTGCGGCATCTGATGCGCTGTTGAAATGCTCTGCTTCCATTATTATGGCTCCCTCTGCCGGGGCAAAAATGTAACCGCCGTCAGATGCCGGACGCGAATCAAGGGTCATGACCTCGGGAAGCGTATCGGCGGGGAATGCATCGTTCCAGCTTTTGTAGCCGATATGCTTCTGAGTCATCATGCCGTCCCATTTTCCTCCGGCGATATCCTTGTTGTAGCTTCTCATCAGTTCGGCATCCCGTTCGAAGCAACGCTTCACTTCAGCCGCCCATTCGTTGGCCTGGGGAAGACCTTTCTTATATGCCTCATGATTCATCGCCTGAGCGTAATACATCTGGTAGAGGTTGCTCATCAGCTGGAGTGGAAACAGTATCAGCTCGTTGTAGGCGTCACGTTGCTCCGGATTTAGCGTCAGGAATTGCCTGAGAGCTTCGGCCTCAAGTCGCATGTAGTCGTCGGCAACCTGCTTCCATTCTCCTGTCTGCAGGTTGTAAGTGTTGCGGTCAAGCATTTCGGGAGTGACGCGCCCGTTGTATTTGCAAAGCAGATTGAAGATCCTTGCCGCTTCCTTTGCCTGGTCCGGACCGAGTTGCTGCTCGAAAAACCTCAGTGTGTGGCCGAGCAGGTTATCTGCCGTAAACTGTTTTGGATTCCATGCCATGTCGAGGAAGAGAGTGATGGGATATTCCATCGGTTTTAGGTCGCCGACGTTGAGTATCCACAGTTTGTCTACTCCATAGTCGTAGGTGAGTTCAAGCTGTTCCCACATGTTCTGGATAGGCGTGCAGTTCAGAAGTTTGCTGTTGCGCGGCGCACCTACGTAATCCACATGGTAGTACATGCCCCAGCCTCCCGGATGCTTGCGCTCCTCGGCATTGGGGAGGCGTCTCACGTTGCCCCAGTTGTCGTCGCAAAGGAGATAGATCACGTCATCCGGAGCGCGAAGTCCCGCATCGTAATAGTCAAGCACCTCTTTATATAGCGCCCACACCTGTGGCGTTTCTTTTGCCTTCTTCCCTGTTTCTTTTGCTATTATCTTTCTCTGATTGTCGATCACTTTTTTTAGAAGCGCTACATCAGCCTCCTCGCTCATGGCCTCGTCGCCGTCTCCGCGCATTCCGATTGTAACCACGTCTTCTGTACCTTTCATACGTTGTATTCCTTCGGTGAAGAAGCGATCGATGGTCTCCTGATTGGTTGCATAGTTCCATGCTCCGTTCTCTTTGCGCTTCCTGGCCCATTCCTGGTGGTTGCGTGCCATCGGCTCATGGTGGGAGGTGCCCATTATTATGCCCATTTCGTCGGCTGTCTTCATGTTTTCCGGGTCGTCAGCATAGAATGCCCATCCCCACATGGCTGGCCACATAAAGTTACCCCTTAGGCGCAGCAACAGCTCAAAAACCCTTGCGTAAAAACGATGGTCGCCATAGTTCGTGCCATAGGTGTTTTTCACCCATCCCGTGAGACATGGCGCCTCGTCATTGAGGAAGATTCCGCGGTATTTCACTGCCGGTTCGCCTGCTGTGTAGGTGCCGTTGGCAATATAGAGTTCTTTGTGCTTGGCGGGTGGTACGTCTGCCCAGTCATACCATGGAGAAACGCCTATCTGCTCGGAAAGCTCATAGATGCCGTAGATGGTGCCTCTTCTGTCGCTTCCTGCTATGACAAGAGCTTTCTCCATTCCGGGATAAGGATTTTCCACGGTAGCCATCACATATTTCTCATACTTGCCCTTCAGGTCTTTTTCATTCAGCTTCTTGTCTTTGAAAAGCTGTCTGATGAGTTTGCTTTCCATCGATCCGGCTATAATCGCATAGCCGGGGATGCTCCCGGCTGCCGGAATTCTGTCTGTCTCTATCAGTCGGGCGGCTGTCCCGCACACTTTCCGGAAATCTTCCGACAGGTTTTTCGCCGCTATGGCGATTCCGGGCAGATCATTGTCTGCAATGATGAGTGCAGACGGTGTCGAGACATTGTCCGATTGTGTGATAAGCGGAAAATATCCGTCGATCAGGGTGTCGCTTACGATTCCGCGGTTGTCGATTGCCGATGCCTTAGTGGCAGACAACAGCGTCATGCAGCAGATCAATAGGTTTAAGATCGGTCTGATTGTGCTCATGTTGTTTGGGTTATACTGTTTTTTCGTTTTTTTAAGGCGGATGTGGTAATGTTTTACAAAGTTATTAAAAATAATTATATCAATCTCCCTTTACGGTTGATTTTCCTTTTTTCAGTGTGTTGAATATTATTTTTTTTGTCTTGGATGCATTAAAATTCGTAAAATGTTACGATTTTTAATGTGCGTTGTGTGATAATTGGACAATTTTATATATATTTGCAGACGTATTTAACATCTGAACCTAACATCCCCTCATTAGGGTTTGCTTCATTATAGTGGAATTTTAAATGAAAGACTCCTTTATATCGTTGGCGATTGTATTGCTTTCGCTGTTCACCTGTCTCGCCGCCGAAGGTGCGGCAACCCGCACCGGACGCCTGTTCAACGATCCTGTAGTTATGGCAGGAGATTATACGGGATTCTGTCAGGATAAGGACGGATATGTATGGATAGCTTCCAACCGTGGTCTTTCCCGTTTTGACGGCAATAACTACGACGTATACCGTCATGACGATGCTGAGAAAGGTTCTCTGTCAGACAGCCGCATTCTTGGCGTGATGTGCGACTCCAAGGGTAGGGTCTGGGTTGCGACTGCGAATGGACTCAACCTTTATATGCCTGACAGCGATACGTTCAAGGTCGTTCGCCTCCCTCAGCAGAATGAGTTTTATGGATATGTGATCGCTCTCGCTGAGCAATTTGACGGCACCGTGACTTTTGTTGTCTCCGGCGTCGGGCTGTATGTGGTGGATGATGCGTCAGGCGATCCTGTGGCGGTAATGTATCCGGGTGGTCCTGTGGCAAAGGATTTCAACTCAATCGCCTGTTGCAGGAATGGAAAGATCTTTCTTGGATCGCATGACGGCAAGGTGTATTGTATGGCCTCAAACGGAAGGATCACATCGCAAAATGTTGTGGACGGCTCTTATATTCAGACTCTTGCGCTTGAGGAAGACGACAACGTTCTTGTAAGTACACTCGGCGATGTCTATCGCATCGACAGTCGTTCCGGTGGTATCACCCGTCTGTCGGTCGATGAACGCCTTTCCATAACCAATCTGTCAAATTCATCCGGAGGTCGTGTGTATGTGGCTACTTCGGGACAAGGCCTTTGGGAAATATCCACGAAGTCTGACGTGGTAGATAAATGCGAGAATCTGTATTGTGCTTTTCTGAATATCGATAATGCCAAGATTGGTGCTGCATATACGGCTCCCGACGGAAATCTGTGGGTCGGATGTAATTATAGGGGTGTGGTGCTATTCCCGGGACGTCACATACCGTTTCGCTATAGGAAATTTACCGATTCTTTCCCGGATTTCGGAGGTGGCCCCGGCGCATTGAATGAATGGCACGGTAACTCTATCGTGGCTCTTGACAAAGGGCGTATTGTGATGTTCGGACAGGGTGGCAAGGTGCTTATGTCCGCGTCCATACCCGGCGCCTACAATATTACACATATAGAGCTGACCGAAGGTGACAAGGCGCTGGTCAGTGTGGCTGACAACGGGATATGGGAACTCTCTCTTCCTTCCGGATCAGTAAGGAAGATCCTTGATATTCCGGGCAAATATACCTCTATAGTGACGGCTCCCGGCAATGATGGAGAACTTTTTATCGGAGTCAACGGACTCGGACTCATGAGATACGACATAAAGAGCGGTAGTCAGACATGGATCCCGTATGATCCGGATGGACGCCGCCTGACCAATCCTTATATTACATGTCTAAACCATACTTCCGATGATAAGGTCTGGATAGGACTTTACAGCGGTATAGCCTGTTACGATCTTAAAGCTGACAGCCTTATGGAAATAGACCAGCAACCGTTCTTGCAGGGGGTGACGTCAGCTATTGTGCCGTGTCTTACCGACAATTCGGTATGGGTCGGAACGAGTCACGGTCTTATCCATTTTGATCCGGTTAAAGGTGTAGAAAAGAAATACACAACCGCCGATGGATTGAGCGACAATGATATACGTAGCATATCACGCGACCATAACGGCGGCAAATGGATAGGCACTATGCGTGGACTATCATATGTGACTCCCGATAATTCCAGAATACTCTCTTATTATGGAGGCAACGGCCTTGTCGAGACTTCTTTCAATCAGATCGTTTATTCTCCTTCGAGAAAGGGTGTCTATCTTGGCAGCGATCTCGGAATCACCGCATTCATGCCTGATTCAGTGCCGGCTCCCGGCTCCAATAGCAAGGTGAAGGTATCGGCCATGTATCTCAACGGACAGCGGCTTCTGCCCAATATGAAGAATGGTCGGCATGTAGTTATTTCGGGCAATCCTATGAGTCCTGAGTCTTTGTGTCTGCCGTATAAGGATAATGCCCTGTCCTTGCGCATGTCGACGATGGATTTCTGTGACGCTTCGAATATTCGCTACAAATGGCGTCTTGATAAGGACGATGACTGGATAGAGACCGCGCCGGGCGACAATATGCTCTATCTTCCTCATCTTGATCCGGGTAAATACGACCTCCAGATATGTGCGGAAGAAAACAACGTGGAGTCTCCGGTCACTTCCATACGCCTGCGTGTTTCCCTCCCCTGGTATTGGTCAGGCATTGCAAAGGCTGTCTATCTTGTCCTTTTTGTCGCGTTCATCGTGCTGACGTTCATGTTGGTCAGGAAGCGTAGGGCAGAGAAGATCAACGAGGACAAGATAAAGTTCTTCACTGATATTTCCCATGACATCCGCTCCCCGATGACATTGATAATGAGTCCTCTTGAGTCGCTCATGAAGGAAGACCATGGTCAGGATGTCAACTTGAAGCTTAAATTGATGCATCGTAACGTGCAGCGTGTGATGAGCCTGATGAATCAGTTGCTCGATATCCGAAAGCTTGACAAAGGCAAGATGCGTCTCGCATGCCGGAAGACCGATGTGGTCACGTTTGTAGGCGAACTTGTGGAGCTCTTCAGGTCTCAGGCTGCGGAAAAGGGGCAGACTCTGTCGTTTGTCAATAAAGACGCTCCTGAAGAGTTATGGCTTGACCGTGACAACTTTGACAAGATAATGGTCAATCTGATCTCTAATGCCATCAAGTATACTCCTAAAGGTGGAAGCATTGAAGTGTCGGTTTCCTCTGCGGAAGATGACAGGCTCGGACATTGTCTGCGGGTGGAAGTGTCCGATACCGGCATTGGCCTTGATGCCAAGGCAATGGCAAAACTCTTCGAGCCGTTTTATCGTGACCGTGAGAGCCATACTCCCGCTACAATCGGCTTCGGCATAGGTCTTGACCTCTGCCGGCGTCTCGTGGAGCTTCATCACGGTGCCATTTCCGCGGTCAATAGGGAAGATGGTATTAAAGGAAGTGTCTTCACTGTCCTGATTCCTGTGGATGAAGGTCGTTATTCCGAAGGTGAACTTATAGAAGGAGGCTCGGAGATACTCCCATCAGGGCAGCACCTGATGATGTCCGGCGCGTCCCCTGCAGGGGACCTGCCGTCAAGGGCTACGCCCCTGACGGCAGGTAAGAAGATACTCGTTGTCGACGATGACGCCGAGTTACGAGGATATATATCTTCCCTTTTAGGGAAATATTATAAGGTGAAGGAAGCGTCTGAAGGCACCGAGGCGCTGAAGATCATATCCGACTGGCATCCCGATTTAGTGGTCAGCGATGTCGTTATGTCCGGCATGGATGGCCTCACTCTGCTGAAACGGTTGAAGTCCAATTCCGACACTTCCCATATTCCGGTGGTGCTTCTGAGCTCGAAGACTGCGGTGTCCGACCGTATGGCCGGTTGGGATAAAGGCGCTGACGCATATCTCGGGAAACCTTTCAATACCGATGAACTTGAAGCTCTCGTCGACACTCTGATAGAAAACCGTATGCGCATGAAAGGAAAGTTCTCGGGAGCGCAGGATACGGAAGGCAAGATCGACGCGCCGGAGATGAAGGGTAACGACGAGGTGCTTCTCGACCGGATCATGAAAGAGATCAACGCCCATATTGATGACCCTGACCTTAATGTGGAGCGTCTTGCCTCGGAGGTAGGTGTAAGCCGGGCACATCTGCATCGTAAGATGAAGGATCTCATTGGTCTGACCCCAAGCGACTATATTCGCAATATTCGTCTGAAACGTGCCTGTGAACTCCTTAAACGTCACGATATAGAGGTGACGCAGGTGGCCTATAAGATAGGATTCACGTCGCAGCCGCATTTCTCCTCTCATTTCAAACGATATACAGGTTTCTCTCCATCGGAATACCGCGCCAAATGCCTCTCCGGGGTCGACCCTGACATAAATGTGGAATAATTGGCTTTCCGGGATACTTGAAACAGGACGCACAGGCAGTGTGTCCTGTTTTGTCTTCATCCGCGTTACAGCTCCGGAAAAGTATCCTGAATCTTGATTTTCAATTAAATTTAACCATTGTCAACAAATCTAAATTACAAATTCGTATACTTCGTATCCGAATTTGAATGCGCATGAATCATTGAGAAATACACTTTTGACATAGTTATACGCCCTTTTGTATTATTCTTAGTAATTTTGCAACCGTAAAACTAACCGATACCACTATGTATTTTAACCGTATCATTCGCATCATATCGGGATTGCTTCTGGCAGTCATGGTCGCAGGAAACTGTTTCGCGCAGGATTCCATGCGCAATCCTCTGATATGGGCAGATGTTCCTGATCCGGATGTGATCCGGGTAGACGATGACTATTATATGGTATCTACTACAATGCATCTTATGCCAGGTTGCCCCGTGATGCATTCGAAGGATTTAGTCAATTGGGAGACTGTAGGTTATGTGTTTGATAAGCTTACTGATACTCCTCGATACGACCTTGAGGGCGGAACTGTGTATGGAAAAGGACAGTGGGCTACCTCGATCCGATACAGGGAGGGTGTTTACTATGTGCTTTTCTCTCCCAATGATCAGCCTTACCGCTCCTATATATATAAGGCGACAAATCCGGCCGGTCCGTGGGAACTCGTGACCCGTACCGATCATTTCCACGATGCTTCCCTGCTTCTCGACGACGACGGACGAGCCTTCGTCTTCTATAATGGCGGTCAGATACGCCTGAGGGAGCTGAATCCTGATCTTTCCGGTGTTAAGGAAGGGGGGATTGATAAGGTTGTCATATATCCTGATTCTGATGAGACAGGGCTTCACGAGGGTAGCCGTGTCATAAAGCACGACGGAAAGTATTACGCTTTCGTGATCTCCTGGCCCGGAGGCAAACCTCGGCGTCAGCTTTGTTACAGGGCTGACAATATAGAGGGTCCGTACGAAAAGATGGTCGTACTGGAGTCTCAGTTCGGAGGTTTCCCATATGTAGGACAGGGCTGTCTTGTCGATGGCAAGGATGGTGACTGGTGGGGAGTGATCTTTCAGGATCGCGGCGGTGTGGGCCGGGTGCTGACACTCAATCCTGTCACATGGAAGAACGGATGGCCTATGCTTGGCGATGAGGAGGGAAAGGTCCCGGCAGAGATTCAGATGAAACTGTCGTCCGAGATTATGGGTAGGGTG
>JAIEBK010000130.1 GCA_029070945.1 Muribaculaceae bacterium | reverse complement strand
CTCCTTCGCTCAAATGACAAAAATCGATCCAACCCTGCGACCCTGGCGACCCTCATTTTTTGTGAGATGGGGCCTTACAGCCGGAAAAAATCAGACCGGCCATTGTCCGGGACATGGTCGGTCTGATGATATGTGGAGATATGGGAGTTTTAGAATCTCCATCCGAGGTGGAGGGAGGGCTCGGCATAAGTGCCTAACACGAACGAAGAGGTACTGGGGGATTTGGATACCTCGTAATTATTGTCCCAGCCGGACTGCCATCCGCCATTGTGCCATCCGCCTTTCACTTTCTGGCCGGGGAAATGCTTAGCGCCGATCTTGATGCCGAACTCCGCGCCTACATACAGTCCTTTGTATACATAGAAGTCAATACCGGTGAATGCTTTGGCAACGAATTCGTTGTAGCTGTCGCCGGCGTTTGCTGTCACTGTCTTCCGGTCATCGCCCAGATTCTGGGTTTCCTTGATACGGTTCAGCTTAAAGCCGAGTCCCGCTCCGGCATACAGGTCTACACGTTTGTAGTTGAAGAAATGCTTTTCATATCCCAGGTTGATGGAGAAATTTGAGTTAGTAGTCTTGGTCCAGAGATCGTCATCATTTGTATTCTGGTTTTCTTTCTTTGAGTCAATACCGAACCCGATTCCGAAGCGAAGGGCATCTTTTGAGCTGAAGAAGTAGCGTCCTTGAAGGGCATCGAGCTTGAATGTGTTGAAATTGTTGGAGAAAGGGTTAATCTGGATTTCAACGGAAAAGTCTCCCTGTTCGGGAGCATAGCTCTCCTGTGCGTTGGCGCCGAAGACTGCGGCGATAGCCATAACGGCCGCTGTAAGAAGCTTTTTCATTGTCTTATAAAGGTATTTTAGGGTTAGTATTAATTATCTCTTCAAAAGCAAAGTTATAAATAAAAATTAAATTATGCAATTTTTAGAATTTTTTTTGACAAAATGATGGATTTTTCATGAAAAAAATTGTGGTCTAAAGGGTCTTTAGAGTCTTAGGCGGATTTGGCGGATTGGGGGATTATTATTAATTTTGCGGTATAAAAATTCTATTTTGCGTTTATGGGAAAAGATCAGACGGTATTGTTTCACAGCACTATCTTCGGGCCTATACACAGCCGGAGACTGGGTGTGTCGCTGGGTGTCAACCTGATGCCTGACGACGGGAAAGTGTGTTCATTCGACTGCCTGTACTGCGAGGCGGGCTACAACGCGCAAGGTTCCGGGACGACGGGTCTGCCGCTGCGTGAGCAGGTGCGCGTCCAGCTCGAGGCAAAACTCAGGCAGATGCATGCAGGGGGCCACGCCCTTGACGTGATCACTTTCTCAGGGAACGGTGAGCCGACATTGCATCCTGATTTCCCGCATATCATAGAGGACACAATAACCCTCAGAGACAAGTTTTATCCGGAGGCGAAGGTGTCAGTACTGACCAACTCAACGATGATATTCAAGCCGGAAGTGGCAGAAGCGCTTAAGAAGGCTGACAATAATATTCTGAAGCTCGACTCGGCTATTGAGGAGACTATGAGACTTATAGACCGTCCGAATTCACCGGCGTTCACGGTCGAGAAGGTGGTGGAGGGACTTCGGCAGTTTGAAGGGACCGGGATTATACAAACAATGATGTTGCGCGGCATGCATGACGGCATAGCCATTGACAATACCACAGATGAGGAAATTTATGCCCTGATAGATGTCTACCGGGAGATAAATCCGCGTGAGATAATGATATATAGTCTTGATCGCTCGACGCCTGAAGAGAAGCTTGTGAAAGTGGATAAGGATGAGCTTACGGAGATAGGAAAGAGAATTGAAGAGGCAACAGGGATCAAGGTGCAGGTTAACTGATTATCAATTGCCTGGATATTTGAGATACTTATGAAGGGAAGGAAAGATATAATAATTCCTGCTCCGGTTAGGAAGGAAGGTAAGGTGGCGCTGATCGGACCGGCGACCCGGATCAAACCTGAGATTGTAGGTGCTTTTATGCGCCTCTATGAGGAACATCCGGAGGAAATGCCGGGCAGTGAACTGATTGTCTACCCCTCGGCTCTTGACGCCAACGCGTGCGGCTCCTACGCAGCTCCTATGGCACAGAGGGTGGCTGACTTCAAGGATGCGTGGAGCCGTGATGACATCGACCTTGTGATATGCGCGCGTGGTGGATATGGCTGTGTGCATCTCCTTGACTATATCGCGCCGGAATTCATCATGGCGCATCCTAAATGGCTTGTGGGTTTCTCGGATGTGTCGGCGCTTCACGCGCTGCTCTATAGATGCGGTATCGCTTCGATCCATGGCGGAATGGCCAAGCAACTCGTGGAGGACGGTGGCGGGGTATATGATTGCTACCGTAAAGCGTTCAAATGTCTTACCGAGGCTGCGTGGCCCGCTCTTGCGTATCGGACCGAGCCTCATCCCTACAACCTGCCCGGTGAGGGGAGGGGAGTGCTGCTCGGCGGAAATCTTGCCGTCCTCAACGGCCTTGGGGGTACACCATATGACATGATGGCCTCGGCTTTGACGGAAGACGTGATTCTTTTCATAGAGGATGTGTCGGAACCGATCTATGCCGTAGAGCGGATGCTCTATCGCCTGCATCTTCAGGGAGTGCTCCGAAAAGTGAAGGGGCTGCTGATCGGCCAGTTTACCGAATGGAAAGCCGACCGCAATCATGAGTCGATGTATGACATGATGCATGAACGCTTCGGGGAGTGGGGACTTAGCTGTCCGGTTGCATTTGACTTTCCGGTGGGTCACAACGACCGCAACGTTCCGCTCATCGAAGGAGTGGAGGCAACCCTTCGGATAGATGACCGCGGTGCCTGTCTTGCAATGAGGACAAGCAAGAAGGAAACCAAAGGTTCCTGACAATCGAGACTGAAAAATTCATCAGGTATTTGTAGGAAAAATACGAAGAATTGATCCTCAGAGCCTTAATTGAATGATGTTTTGTGTGTATTGAATTGATAATAAGCAAAATACATACTTTGTATACAATTGTGGTTTCGGATGGGAAATAGACGAAGTCATGAGGTTTTTTGTCAAGTGAAACTATTTTTGGATAAAACTGCTGAAATCTCACTGAAATTTGTTATATTTGCGATTCGTTGTCAGATGAAATGAGAAAATATAAAATCTGACAATCTGAAAACCTGACAACTAAAATAAATGATAGAGTTTGAGGCCCAAGGAATCGAGATGCCTGAGATGGATATCCGGAAGATCTCGAAATGGATTGAGGAAGTGGCGGCATCCCATTCGCGAAGAGTGGGAAACCTGAACTATCTATTCGTGAACGACGAAGAGATACTGGTGGCCAACCGCCAGTTTGTAGGTCACGATTATTATACCGATATCATCACATTTGACTATTCGCGAGGTGACCGAATCAGCGGCGACATCATGATCTCTCTGGATACGGTGGCAAGCAATGCCGAAAAATTCGGAGTGTCATATAACCGCGAACTTCTCCGGGTGATTATCCACGGAGTGCTCCATCTTGTGGGCATCAACGACAAGGGTCCCGGAGAGCGTGAGATAATGGAGGCGGCGGAAGATGCTGCGCTGTCGTTCTTCAATGATTAATCAGCAATGATCAATAAAAAGTCAGAATACCGGATGAAAGCAAAGCCGAATGATTCATCACTCCAATAATTGATCATTGATAGTTTATCATTAGCAAAGTATGAAATTCGAATACGATGTAATAGTGGTGGGCGCGGGACACGCCGGGTGTGAGGCCGCTGTGGCCTCGGCACGTCTCGAGTGTCAGACTCTGCTCATCACAGCCGATATGAACAGAGTGGCGCAGATGTCGTGCAATCCGGCCATCGGTGGAATCGCCAAGGGCCAGATAGTGCGCGAGATAGACGCTCTCGGCGGTATGACCGGTATTATTGCTGACCGGACCGCGATTCAATTCCGCATGCTCAACCGCAGCAAGGGGCCTGCCGTATGGTCTCCACGAGTGCAGAGTGACCGAACACGTTTCATCGATGAATGGCGTAAAACACTCGATGAAACAGAAAACCTGTATGTGTTTCAGGATATGGTGACCGGTCTGATCATTGAGGATTCCGAAAACGGCCCGTTCACATGTGGAGTGGAGACAGCACTCGGCATTGCGTTCAGGGCAAAAAGGGTGGTGTTGACAACCGGAACATTCCTTAACGGGCTGATGCATTTCGGGCGTACCCAAATAAAAGGGGGACGCATTTCAGAATCTGCATCGCACGGACTTTCCGACCAACTCCGCCGGCTTGGCCTCAATGTGGGAAGGATGAAGACTGGAACGCCCGCCAGAATCGACGGCGCCACAATAGATTACAGTCAGGCAATTCCGCAGGCCGGGGATGACACGTTCATGCCTGACGGCAGCGTAAAGAGGGATTTTCACAAATTCTCATATCTCACGGAAGTTAAACGCACGCTTCCTCCCCGCGACTGCTATATAGTGCATACAAGTCCGGAAGTACATAAGACATTGCATGATAATCTTGCGGATTCACCTCTCTATAACGGACAGATCAAGAGCATCGGACCGCGATACTGTCCGTCGATAGAAACGAAGATCGTGACATTCGCCGACAAGGATAGCCACCAGCTTTTTCTTGAGCCGGAAGGCGAGACTACCCATGAGTTCTATATCAACGGATTCTCGAGTTCCCTTCCGTGGCAGGTGCAGATAGAAGCGTTGACAAAGATTCCGGCTCTTCGCGATGTGCAGTTCTATCGTCCCGGCTATGCGATTGAATATGACTTTTTTGATCCGACGCAGATGCGTCATACGCTTGAATCAAAGGTCGTAGGTAATCTCTATCTCGCAGGCCAGGTAAACGGCACGACGGGCTATGAGGAGGCGGCCGCCCAGGGTCTGATGGCCGGTATCAACGCCGCTCGCAGCGTAAAGGGATGTGAGCAGCTTGTGCTCGGACGCGATCAAGCCTATATAGGAGTGCTCATTGACGATCTCGTCACAAAAGGGGTCGATGAGCCATACCGAATGTTTACGAGTCGTGCGGAGTTCCGTATCCTGCTTCGTCAGGATGATGCCGATCTCCGTCTAACTCCTATAGGTCATGAGATCGGCCTGGCTGATGAAAACCGCTATGAGTCCATGATACGCAAATATCAGGAGAGAGATGCTCTTGTCGAGTGGTGTGAGAAAACATCGATAAAGCCTACGGACCGACTTCAGGCATATCTGGAATCGGTAGGGACGGGCCTGCTTTCCGGTAGAGTTAAGGTGGCGGATCTGCTACGCCGGCCACAGCTTGATTTTGGAAAACTTATTCCCCTGATTCCGGTCCTTGCTGAGAGATGCTCGGAAGTAGAAGAGGACAGGAAATATGAAATCATAGAATCTGCGGAGATCCTGATAAAGTATCAGGGCTATATAGATCGTGAACGAGAATCGGCACAAAGAATGTCGCGTCTGGAGAAAGTAAGGATTCCAGATGATATCGACTTCAACGGGATCCTCGCTATCTCCACCGAAGGACGCCAGAAACTTTCTAAGATCCGACCATCTACCATCGGACAGGCATCAAGGATACCGGGTGTGTCACCCGCCGATATCAATGTCCTCCTTGTCATGCTACGGGGATAATTCAAGAAGACTTTGTCTATAGGACTATATTCATGGGGCCGCGACAGCATTATTTAATATATAGTGAATTATGAGGTTTTTGTTTCACGTGAAACATATGTCGTGGCTACAGGATAAGATCATATAATATCCGAATTAATCGAAAAATTTCATATAAAATCATAAAAAATAATAAGAAGATATGCAGATTGAAGATTTAAAGGCCATCATCAGGGATGTGCCCGACTTTCCCTCAGTAGGGATCATGTTTCGCGATCTTACAACGATGATCAAGGACGGAGAAGCCCTTCACGTCATGGGTGATGCTCTCGCCGAGCTTTACAAAGATAAAGGCGTGACGAAAGTGGTAGGTATAGAATCCCGCGGTTTCATCGGAGGATCCATACTTGCCGACAGACTCGGAGCCGGATTTGTGCCCGCTCGAAAGCCCGGTAAATTGCCTTCCGTCACGGTCAAGGCATCTTATGCGAAGGAATACGGAGTAGACACGATAGAGCTGCACAGCGATGCCATCGGACCTGACGACGTAGTGGTGCTTCATGATGACCTACTCGCAACCGGAGGCACAATGAACGCCTGCTACCAGCTTGTAAGGTCGATGAATCCGAAGAAAATCTACATAAACTTCATCGTAGAGCTGACGGAGCTTAACGGACGCGACATTCTTCCGAAAGACGTGGAAGTGACCTCGCTGCTCAAATATTAAGTTATAAAAATTCGCCGATGGATACAATGACATCGGCGAATTTTTTTGTTAGTCTTTTGTGCGGCTTGTAAAATAAGGATATATAGATGAAGGAAACAGGGAATAACGATATGGAAAACGGCCCCGGAGAAGACCTGCTCGCCGGGACCGGCAGGGATATAAACGAACACGGAGGGTTCAACCTTGAGATAGAGTCGGACCGCACTCCGGAGGATATCCGGCATAACCGGCCGGGAGAGAAGCTTCGCGAGAAGATACTTTCGCTGCCTGACTCGCCGGGCGTATACATGTATCTCGACAATACGGGAACAGTGATCTATGTCGGCAAGGCAAAGAGGCTGAAGAGACGGGTGTCGTCATACTTCAACCGCCAGCACGACATCCGGCGCACGAACCTTCTGGTGCGATCCATCGTAGACATGCGCTTCATCGTAGTGCATACGGAGGAAGACGCCCTTCACCTTGAAAGCGCGATGATCAAGGAATATCAGCCGCGCTACAACGTGCTGCTCAAAGACGACAAATCGTATCCCTGGATAGTAGTCACCAAAGAGGATTTCCCGCGGGTCTTCATGACCAGAGAGAAGGGGCTCGGAGCCAGATACTACGGACCTTATTCCAACATGCAGTCGGCCAAAGTGGTGCTCCAGCTGATCCGCGATATATTTCCGTTGCGCAGCTGCCGGCATATCCTCGATGAAAAGGGGATTGCGAGGGGTAAATATTCCCTCTGCCTCGACTATCACATAAAGAAATGCGGCGGACCATGCCGCGGCTTCATCAATAAAGAGCAGTATGAGGAATATGTAGGGCGTGTGCGCGCCATACTCCGCGGAGAAACCGTGGAACTCGAGAGATACCTGCTCGATGAGATGGAACGTCTCAGCGCCGAGTGGAAATTCGAGCAGGCACAGGAAGTGAAGGAGAAATACGAAGCGGTCAAACGCTACAACGCCAAGAGTGTGGTTGCGAAGACGGAGACCGCGGAGCTTGATATCTTCGGTTTTGTGGCGAGCGACGATGAAGACGCCGCCGTGGTCAACTTCATGCATCTTCACAACGGGGCTGTGATCCAGAGCATAAATCTGGAATATAAGAGATGCTCGGCTTCGACGAAAGAGGAGCTGCTGTCGATGGCGATAGCCGAGGTGGGACGTAGGTTCGAACGTAAATTCTCCGATGTAATCGTTCCTTTTCTTCCGGATGTGGAGTTCGACGGCGTACGATTCTCTATTCCAAAACGGGGCGACATGAAGAAGGTGCTCGATGTAGCTGTCAAAAATGCCACGCAGTATCTCAAAGACAAAGAGAAGCAGGCCGAGGCCCTTGATCCGGAAAGAAGCGTCGACAGGCTTATGGAAACAATGAAGCGGGACTTCCGGCTCGAGGTGCAGCCTCGCCATATAGAATGCTTCGACAACTCCAACATCCAGGGTACGAATCCGGTGGCGAGCTGCGTCGTCTTCCGCAATGGCAAGCCGGCGAAGCGTGACTACCGCCATTTCATCATCAAGACAGTGGTAGGCGCAGATGACTTTGCCTCGATGAAGGAAGTGCTTCACCGACGGTATACCCGGATGATGGCCGAGGGAGAGAAACTGCCGGACATGGTGGTGGTCGACGGCGGTAAGGGACAGCTAAGCGCCGCAGTGGAGGCCTTCGATGAAATGGGGATAAGGGGAGAGGTGGCGCTTGTGGGCATCGCCAAGCGGCTTGAGGAAATATACTTTCCGGGCGATTCTCTGCCGCTCTACATCAATAAGACGAGTCCGAGTCTCCGTGTGATCCAGGCTATGCGTGACGAGGCACACCGCTTCGGCATCACCCATCACCGCGACAGACGGTCGAAGGGACAGACGGTCAGCGAGCTCGACAGCATCAAGGGTGTGGGTCCTGCCACCAAGACAGCTCTCATAAAGAGTTTCAAGAGCGTCAAGAGGATAAAGGAGGCGAGTATCGAAGATATCGTGGCGGCCATAGGAAAAGCGAAGGGAAACATAGTATATTTACATTTTCACCCCGAGGGCTGAGAGTATGGAAGCGGGGAGAGGAATCGCTAATTGTGAATTCTGCATTGCGGATGGTGGATTATTGAAAATTTATTATTAACTTTGCAGTTTGGGAGGATAGGTCAAGGCGGGAAGATCGACTACATATGGAAACAAATACAATGGAGCCCATCATACCACCGGTGGATCGAGACGCGATAGAGAGAGAACTCACTGGGAAGCGTTTCCTCCGACATACAAACAAAGGCGACAACCTCCTTTACGTTGTCGATGCCCATTGCGCGCCCAACACCATGCTTGAGATAGGACGCCTGCGTGAGATCGCCTTCCGCCAGGCAGGCGGGGGGACGGGACGGCCATACGACATCGACGAGTTTGACACGATGCCGGAGCCATGCCGCCAGCTTATAGTCTGGGATCCTCAGGCGCGGGAGATACTGGGAGGCTACCGCTTCATTACGGGCGATAAGATCGACATGTCGACCGGTATTCCGCACATAGCCACAGCCCATCTGTTCAGGTTTTCAGACCGCTTTCTGAAAGAGATACTCCCCGACACGCTCGAGCTCGGGCGTTCGTTTGTGTCAGTCGGGTATCAGAGCAGCAAGGCGGGGACGAAGGCGCTTTTCGCGCTCGACAATCTCTGGGACGGCCTGGGTGCGCTGACTGTAGTATATCCCCACATAAAGTATCTTTTCGGTAAAGTCACCATGTATCCGGCGTTCGGGCGTGAGAACCTCGACCTGATACTGGGATTCCTCAACAAGCATTTCCCGGACACGGAGGAACTCGTGAGGCCTCTCCGTCCGATCACGACCAGCGCTATGAGTCCCGAGATACAAGGGAAACTTTCGGGAGACAATTACAAGGAGGACTATAAGATACTGAACCGTCTAATCCGCGAGAAGGGTCTCAATATACCGCCGCTTGTAAACGCCTACATGAGCCTGTCTCCTACGATGCGTATGTTCGGCACGGCGGTCAACGATGAATTCGGCGACGTGGAGGAGAGCGGTATCTTCCTCACTATATCCGAGATACTTCAGGAGAAGAAGAACAGGCACATAGAAACGTATAAAGAAGAAATAGGAAATGAATAAGGTAGTCGTGACAGGAGCCGACGGCTTCATAGGCTCGCACCTCACTCAAGCTCTCCTCGATGAAGGATGCGAGGTGAGGGCGCTCGCGCAGTACAACTCCTTCAACAACTGGGGCTGGCTGGAGGAACTTCGCCATCCGGGGCTGGAGGTAGTCACGGGCGACGTGCGCGACCCCAATTTCTGCCGCCACCTTGTGAAGGGTGCGGACACGGTGTTTCATCTGGCCGCCCTGATCGCTATACCCTACAGCTACGTGGCCCCCGACTCATATGTGGACACCAACGTAAAGGGAACACTCAACATCTGCCAGGCCGTCAGGGACGAAGGTGTGGGGCGCCTTCTGGTCACGTCCACATCAGAGGTGTACGGTACGGCCAGGTACGTGCCAATCGACGAGAAACATCCCAAGCAGCCGCAGTCGCCATATTCAGCATCGAAGATAGGTGCTGACGCTATAGCGCTCAGTTTCCACAACGCCTTCGAGACACCTGTGACAATAGTAAGGCCGTTCAACACCTACGGGCCCCGCCAGTCGGCGCGTGCCATCATCCCCACCATCATCACTCAGATTGCGGACGGCGCCAGGGAGATCAAGGTTGGCGATCTCACGCCGACCCGCGACTTCAACTATGTGGCGGATACGGCAGCCGGCTTCATCGCCCTTGCCAAATGCGGCGACAGCATCGGAAAGGAGGTGAATATCGCCACGGGGTGCGAAGTGAGCATGGCCACCACGCTTCAGACTATCGCGGAGCTTATGGGAGCCGACGTCAGGTGGGTCACGGATCCTCAGCGTCTGCGTCCGGCAGGGAGCGAGGTATTCCGTCTGCTGGGCGACAACAGCCTCATAACGTCGCTTACCGACTGGCGGCCGCGCCACACACTCAAGGATGGACTACGGAAGACGATCGAGTGGTTTTCGGATCCTACAAATCTCAGTAAATATAAATCAGGAATCTATAACGTATGAAGAAGATAAACATAATGATGCTCGGCGGAGCGCGCCGCGTGTCGATGGCGGAGCTGTTCAAGCGCAGCGGGGAGCGGATAGGCCGGGAGGTCAATATCATCAGCTACGAACTGATGGAGCAGGTGCCGATAGCGCTTGTAGGCAAGGTCATAGTAGGCCTCCGCTGGAGCGATCCGAACGTGGTGTCCGACATAGTCAGGGTGGCGAAAGAGTATGAGGTAGACATCATACTTCCATTCGTAGACGGCGCAATCGAGATCGCCTCTAAGGTGCGCCATCATCTGCCGGAGGTCTTTGTGCCGGTAGGAGATTTCGAGACGAGCCGAACGATGTTTGACAAGATAGAGGCCGCTAAGGCTTTCGAGAAAGCCGGCATCCCCATACCGAAGACCTATACAGCGATCAACGCCAAGATGCCCGCGATAGCAAAGCCCCGCAAGGGTTCTGCATCAAGAGGAATCAAGATCTTCCATACACTCGATGAGCTAATGCAGCTTGAGAACCTCAGCACGTATCTCGTGCAGGAATACATAGAGAACCGAGACGAATACACGGTAGACTGCTACGTATCGCAGAAAGGGGAGATACTGACGGTGGTGCCGAGGGTGCGCCTTGAGGTCATGGGCGGCGAGGTGACACGCACCATAACCTGCCGCAACGCGACGCTTGACAAGCTGAGCCGTCAGGTGATAGAGACGTTCGATCTGCGCGGCCCCGTCACGCTGCAGTTCCTCCACGACCTTGACCGCAACCGCTATCTTCTCATGGAGGTTAACCCGAGACTCGGCGGAGGAGTGGTGTGCTCCATCTATGCAGGCGCTCCCATCACCGACTACATCATCGACGAATCGCGAGGCATCACGCTCAATCCGTGTGACGACTGGGCGTACAACACTCTCATGGCGCGCTATCAAAAAGAGGCTATCTTCTACGAATCCTGACGGAATATCGCGAACCCGGATAAAACTCCGCGGGAGTGCAGGATTTTTTTTGGAAAAAAGTTGCAAATATAAGGTTAAATATGTAACTTTGGACCTCGAATACCCGGAATTTAGCACGTATGTGTTGTTTTAGGTAACATAATGTATTGATAATCCGAAAATTAGTTAGTTTTTATACACATGATCATGAAAAAGACATTAGTTTATCTTTCATTGGGAGCCATGGTCCTGACGATGGGATCGTGCTCGAAGAAGGTGAGTGACTTCGCATCGGAGTATTTCACCACAAATCCGACCCCGCTGGAGACAGTAGGCGAAACAGTTCCGGCAACCATTTCGGGAACAGTACCCGCTAAATTCATGCCAAAGAACGCAGTTGTGACTGTCACTCCCGTTCTCGTATGGGACGGCGGCGAAGCATCCAGCTCACAGGTGACATTCCAGGGTGAGAACGCCCGTGCCAACGGCCAGGTTATCTCCTACAAGGACGGCGGCTCCGTGACAATTCCTTTCAACGTGCTGTATCAGCCTGAGATGGCCAACAGCGACCTTTATCTCGACTTCAAGGTGAACCAGGGCGGCAGCGACTACGTGCTTCCCCGCGTCAAGGTAGGCTACGGTGTGATCGCAACCTCCACTCTCACCGATGTGGCAGTGCTTGAGCCCGCTCCTGCAACCAGCAACTTCGAGCGCATCATCAAGGAGAAATACAGCGCAGAGATCAAGTTCCTCATCAACCAGGCAAACATCCGCGCCAACCAGGTGGACGCAGCTGACTATGTCGACTTCAATAAAGAGCTTATGGCAGCCAACGATGCTCCCAACCGTGAGATCGCAGGCGTCAACGTTCACTCCTACGCATCGCCCGACGGTACAATGGAGTTCAACACCCAGCTTGCAGAAAAGCGTGAGGTGAACACCGTAGACTACATGCGCAACCAGCTTAAGAAAGACAACATCACCGAATTCGGCGAGCTCACCTCAGAGTTCACTCCCGAAGACTGGGAAGGTTTCCAGCAGCTCGTAGAAAAGAGCAACATCCAGGACAAGAACCTCATCCTGAGCGTCCTCAAGATGTATAAGGATCCCGAGCAGCGCGAGGCAGAGCTCAAGAACATGTCTGCAGTCTTCAATGAACTCGCTGAGCAGATCCTTCCCCAGCTCCGTTATTCCAAGATCGTGGCTACAGTCAACGTGATCGGCAGAAGCGACGAAGAGATGTTCGCACAGTTCGAAAGCAGCCCGAGCGGCCTGAGCCTTGAGGAGATCCTCTACATCGGCACACTCGCCAACGACGACAACAAGAAGCTCGCCATCTATACCGCAGCTACCCAGATCTACCCCAACGACTTCCGCACATGGAACGGCCTCGGCGCAACTCAGTTCAGCCTCGGCAACTACGATGCAGCCGGCAAGGCTCTCGCACAGGCAAAGAAGCTCGCTCCCAACGACAAGTCAGTTGAGCTCAACCAGGGTCTCGTAGCACTTGCAAACAACGAGGTAGGCAAGGCTAAGGATCTCATCGGCGGAGCAGCCGGTGTGCCTGAGGCAGCAGCAGCCCTCGGCGTACTCTACCTCAACGAAGGCAAGGTATCCAACGCAGTAAGCAACCTCGGCAACGCGAAGAACAACAACGCAGCGCTCGCACAGATCCTCGCAAAGGACTACAGCGCCGCTAAGAACACTCTCGCAGGCATCCAGAACCCGAACGCCAACACTTACTATCTCGCAGCTATCGTAGGCGCACGCACCAACAACGAAAACATGGTGATGACCAACCTGCGCGAAGCCATCAAGCTCGACAGCTCAATGCTTGAGAAGGCTAAGAAGGACCTTGAGTTCGCAAGCTACAACCTCGCATTCTGAGAAGAATGCAACTGACGGAATAAAGCATAGCGTCCGGCAGGACGCATGATGAAATATCCGACCTCAAGGGCGCGGGCCGTTACTGGCCCGCGCCCTACCAATAGACTAAACTTTGACACGAAATGGTTTATAAATACGACTATCTTGTGATAGGCTCAGGCGTAGCCGGCATGAGCTTCGCCCTTAAGGTGGCCTCGGCCTCCCATCGCGTGGCGATTATCTGCAAGGCCACGCTCGAAGAAGCCAATACGTTTTTCGCCCAGGGCGGAGTGGCAAGCGTCACCAACCTTGAAGTGGACGATTTCGAAAAGCATATCCATGACACCATGGTGGCCGGCGACTGGCTGTCTGATCCGGCAGCCGTGGAGAAGGTGGTACGTAACGCCCCGGAGCAGATAAAGGAACTTCTTGACTGGGGAGTGGATTTCGACCGTAAGGAAGACGGAAGCTTCGACCTTCATCGGGAGGGAGGACACTGCGAGTTCCGAATACTCCATCACGCCGACAACACAGGCGCCGAGATCCAGCAGTCACTCATAGAGCGTATAAAGGAAAATCCCCATATAGACATTTTCGAGCATCATTTCGCCGTGGAGATCATCACTCAGCACCATTTAGGGAAGATAGTGACACGGCGCACTCCCGACATCACATGCTACGGCGCCTACGTGCTTGACGAGCAGACCGAGAAAGTCGATACTTTCCTCGCGAAAGTCACGGTGATGGCTACCGGCGGAGTCGGAGCATGCTACACGACTACCACCAATCCGCTCGTGGCTACGGGCGACGGAATCGCCATGGTGTACCGCGCGAAAGGGACTGTGTGCGATATGGAATTCATCCAGTTCCATCCCACGGCTCTCTATCATCCCGGTGACAGACCGAGCTTCCTCATCACAGAGGCCATGCGTGGCTACGGAGCGGTGCTTAAGACCCTCGACGGGAAGGAATTCATGCATAAATACGATCCCCGGCTCTCGCTCGCTCCCCGCGACATAGTGGCGCGCGCCATAGACTCCGAGATGAAGCAGACGGGTACGGACCACGTATATCTGGATGTCACGCACAAGGACCCGGAGGAAACAAGGAAGCATTTCCCCAACATATATGAGAAATGCCTGTCTTTGGGCATCGACATCACGAAAGACATGATACCCGTGGCTCCGGCGGCCCACTATCTATGCGGGGGAATAAAGGTAGACCTTGACGGACAGTCGAGCATCGACCGTCTCTATGCCATCGGCGAATGCTCCTGCACCGGACTTCACGGCGGAAACCGTCTCGCCTCCAACTCACTGATAGAAGCAGTAGTCTACGCCGATGCGGCCGCGAAGCATTCTCTGCAAAGGATCGACGGCATAGACTTCCGCACGGACGTGCCGGAATGGAACGACGAAGGTACCACCCATCCGGAGGAGATGGTGCTCATCACGCAGTCAGAGAAGGAAGTAAACCAGATCATGGGCTATTACGTGGGTATCGTCAGGAGCGACCTGCGCCTGGACCGCGCCTGGAACCGCCTTGACATACTCTATCAGGAGACCGAACGTCTCTTCAAGGAAAGCAAGCCTACAAGAGCCCTGTGTGAGCTGCGCAACATAATCAACACCGGCTACCTGATCATGCGCCAGGCCCGCGAACGCAAGGAAAGCCGTGGACTTCACTTCACAGTGGACTATCCGCATCCGGAGGTGACTCCCGAACATTGATGCCCCCGGAGGCGTTGAAACACAGTAAACAATAGAATAATTCCGTATGAAAAGGATCTTACTGCCCCTCGTGGCGCTTACTATGATATCTACAGCCGCATGCGCTAAGAAAAGCCACGACATGTCGCTTCAGCGTAACCTCAAGACCTTCAACGCCATGGTGAAGACTCTTGAGGAGAACTACGTGGATTCCATCCGCATCGACGAGGCCTTCAAGGCGGCGTCGAACGCCATGCTGAACACGGTGGATCCATATACGGAATACTATACGGCTGATGACAAGGACGCCCTGATGAAGATGACTACGGGGGAATACGCCGGCATAGGCAGCTATATCACAGAATATGACGGCTATGTCTGCATCTCCCAGCCTATCGACGGAAGTCCGGCCGCCAGAGCGGGACTTATGCCCGGCGACAGGATCGTGAAGGTAGACACGGTGGCCACCAAAGGAATGAAGAACGGCGAGGTCTCCAAGCTGCTTAAAGGCACACCCGGGACGGATGTCTACATCGAGGTAAACCGCCCTTATGTGGCGGATTCACTGCTTTCCTTCACTGTCACCCGTGAGAAGGTGGGTGAGAAATCAGTGCCTTATTTCGGGATGGTAAGTCCTTCGACCGGTTATATACGCCTCAACAGCTACATAGCGAACTCTCCTCAGGAGATTACTGCGGCACTCGACTCGCTGAATAAGAATCAGGGTTTTTCAAACCTTATTCTCGACCTCCGGGGCAATGGCGGAGGACTTGTGGAGAGCGCTATCGAGATCTTAGGCAATTTCCTTCCTAAAGGTACCCAGGTGCTCCGCACGAGCGGGAACGGTAAAGAACGTATCTACAAAACCACACATAATCCCACCTTTCCCGACATGCCTCTGGCGGTGCTCACCGACGGCGGGACTGCATCGGCATCAGAGATCACAGCCGGCGCGCTGCAGGATCTTGACCGTGCGGTGCTTGTGGGAAACAGGAGTTTCGGAAAGGGACTCGTGCAGACCACTTTCCCGCTGCCTCACGAGGCGTTGCTGAAGGTGACGGTGTCGAAATATTATATCCCCTCGGGACGTCTTATCCAGGCCCTTGACTATTCGCGGAGGAATCCTGACGGGAGCGTGGCCCGTACGCCTGACTCTCTCACCAACGTCTATCACACCACGCGCGGACGCGAGGTGCGCGACGGGGGCGGACTGCAGCCTGACTCAGTAGTGAAGAACAACAATTATTCCGATATACTCTACAACCTGGTGACGAAGAACAAGATATTCGACTATGCCACGAAGTACCGCGCGACACATCCCGATGCAATGCCTCTTGACAAATTCGAGATTTCTGATGAGGTATATGGCGACTTCGCGGAATTCGTCGCTGAAGGAGATATGAAGTATGAAACCTCGTTTGACGCGCTGCTGAAGGAGATACGCAAGCAGGCCGACGAGCAGGGGTATATGACCGCGGACAACGACTCCACTCTGTCGGCTCTTGAGAAGTCGCTCGGCAGCGACCTGAAGCGTGATCTGGAATTCAAGAAAGGGGAGATAAAGGATTATCTTGCCGAGGAGATCGCTACCCGCTATTATGGTGACGGCGGTCGCGTAGCCGTGGAGATACGAACCGATCCGGTGGTGGAGGCAGCCGTGGGCATTCTGGAATCACCACAATATGACGCCATATTGAAGGGCTCCTCACAGGCGGATAACGTAAAACGTAAAACACAAAACGCAAAACGCAAATGAGCGGCCAGATGACGCTCGGCGAGGCTGCCTCGCTCTTCGCGACACCCGCAAGACTGAAGGGCGTAAAGAGCCTGCTCGGCGACCGTAAAGTACGCCGCGCCACGCTCGCAGGCCTGAAAGGCTCTGCCGCTGCCGTACTGCTCGGCAAATTAGCAGACGCAAGGCATCCGATGGTGATAGTGGCCGACGATGCCGACTCAGCGGGGTATCTCTACCATGACCTCTCTCGTGTGGCCGAATGCGAGGTAGCGTTTTTCCCTTCGGGTTATAAGCGACACATCAAATACGGACGAGTAGACGCGCCTCAGCAGATACTGCGCGCCGAGGCGATCGACGGCTGGAGAAGCGGCCGGATCGGCTGGATAGTCACATATCCCGACGCACTCGCCGAGAGGGTGCCGATGAAGGAGGATCTCGAGAAGAGCACGCTGAAACTCTCCACCACAAAGAAAGCGGACATAGCCAAAGTGGAAGAAAAACTGGAGGAATTAGGCTTCAGACACGTGGATTATGTCTACGAACCGGGCCAGTTTGCCCGCAGAGGCTCGATTCTCGACGTTTTCTCCTATTCCAATGAACTTCCCTACCGTATCGACTTTTTTGATGACGAGATAGACTCCATACGCACTTTTAACGTTGAGACCCAGCTTTCCGAGCAACGGCTCGGCGAGGTTTCGGTAGTGGCCGCCTCGGCCGCCGAGGGAAGTGGGGAAAACGGAGTGTCCCTTCTGGAATTCATCGGAAGTGCTATTCCTCTGTTCATCGCCGACAGATCAGCGCTCGCGGCTACTGTAAGCGACATAGCCTCGCAGCAGTATTCCGAATCGGCGGCCATAGCCGAGGAAGGAGATCCGGAAGCCATGAAGAAGGTAGTGGACGCGGAGGATTTCGTAAGAAGGCTCGAAGACTTCCGTGTATTCGAGTTCGGTATGACCGCGACAACGTCAGGAGCGGATGCGGTGATGGAGTTCAACACGTCGCCACAGGCGCTATACCACAAGAACTTCGACATAATATCCGAGTCCTTTACAAAAATGATAGCAGACGGCTACCGTCTGCTCATACTCAGCGACTCTCAGTATCAGGGTGAGCGACTTAAGGAAATATTCGCCGACCGAGGGGATAAGATAGCCTTCACGCCGGTGGCGCAGACGCTACATGCAGGATTCGTGGACCATGACACAAAGACATGTTTCTTCACCGACCACCAGATATTCGACCGTTTTCACAAATACAGCCTCAAGTCAGACAAAGCGAGAAGCGGTAAGCTTGCCCTCTCGCTCAAGGAACTCAACCAGATAGAGATAGGGGACTACATAGTGCATATCGACCACGGCATCGGACGCTTCGCGGGACTCATCAAGACCGATACCAACGGGCATCCCCAGGAGATGATCAAACTTCTGTATCAGAACGACGACATGATCCTCGTCTCGATCCATTCTCTCCATAAGCTATCGAAATACCGCGGCAAAGAGGGTGTGCCTCCGAAGATCAATAAGCTTGGATCCGGAGCCTGGAACCGGATAAAAGACCGTACCAAGAGCAAGATGAAGGATATCGCCCGCGATCTCATCAAGCTCTATGCCGCGCGCAGGGAAGAGAAGGGATTCGCATATTCTCCCGACTCCTACCTGCAGCATGAGCTGGAGGCAAGCTTCGTCTATGAGGATACCCCCGACCAGCTGAAGGCTACGCAGGCCATCAAGGCCGATATGGAGAGTGCGCGCCCCATGGACAGGCTTGTGTGCGGCGATGTGGGATTCGGAAAGACCGAGCTCGCCATACGTGCGGCGTTCAAGGCTGCTACGGATTCCAAGCAGACGGCTGTGCTTGTGCCCACGACAGTGCTTGCCATGCAGCACTACCGTACGTTCTCGCAGCGACTGAAAGATCTCCCGGTAAGGGTTGAGTTCATATCGCGCGCCAAGAAACCGAAGGAGGTGAAGCAGATACTGTCCGACTTAGAGTCCGGAAAGGTGGATATCCTCATCGGTACGCACAAGCTTATAGGAAAATCGGTGAAGTTCAAGGATCTCGGTCTGCTTATAGTAGACGAGGAGCAGAAATTCGGCGTGGCTGTTAAGGAAAAACTGAAGCAGATGAAGGTCAACGTGGACACGCTTACCATGAGCGCGACCCCTATCCCGCGTACCCTGCAGTTCTCGCTTATGGGAGCGAGAGACCTCAGCAGTCTCAATACGCCTCCGGCCAACCGCCATCCGGTGGTGACGACTGTCGCTACGCTCGACGACGAGATGGTGAAGGAAGCGGTCAATTTCGAGCTCTCGCGCAACGGTCAGCTCTTCGTCATCTCCAACCGTATAGAGAACCTCAACGTGCTTGAGAATATGCTCAACAGGCTTGTTCCGGACGCCCGTGTTATAAAGGCACACGGCCAGATGCCCCCCGAGCAGCTTGAGAAGGCGATACTCGACTTCGCGGCACACGACTATGACATCCTGCTCTCCACGACTATCGTTGAGAACGGCGTGGACATGCCGAACGTCAATACCATCATCGTCAACAACGCCCACCATTTCGGACTCTCGGAGCTGCATCAGCTTCGCGGACGTGTGGGGCGTAGCGACCGTAAGGCTTTCTGCTACTTCATGGTGCCTCCGGGATCTCCGCTGACGCCTGTGGCGCGCCGGCGCCTTCAGGCCATTGAGAGTTTCAGTGATCTCGGCAGCGGCATACACATCGCCATGCAGGATCTCGACATACGTGGCGCAGGTAATCTTCTCGGCGCAGAACAGTCGGGCTTCATCGCTGATCTCGGATATGAGACTTACCAGAAGATACTTAAGGAATCCGTTCTTGAGCTTAAAACGGAGGAATTCGCCGACACGTTTGCCGAGACAGTCAAGCCTGGCGAAGAGGAATTCGTGTCGGATTGCGCCATCGAGAGCGATCTGGAGCTGAGGTTGCCGCCGCTCTATGTGCCTCAGGAGAGCGAGCGCATCTCGCTCTATCAGCAGCTTGACAACATGGAGAACGCCGAGCAGATCGAGGAATTCCGCGCACAGCTCAAGGACCGCTTCGGCGCCATTCCGCAGACTACGGAAGAACTTATCAAGGTCGTGCCGCTCAGAATAGTCGCTAAAAAGCTCGGAATCGAGCGTCTGACGCTTAAAGGTGGCAAGATGTACGTTTACTTTGTCGGAGAGGAAAACGCGGCGTATTACGCCTCTACGGCGTTCGGACGGCTGCTGGCGTGGCTTCAGCTCGATCCGAAGCGTACGAAACTGAGAGACATCAATGGCAAGCGCTCCTTCCTTGTGGCGGATGTGCCCACTGTATCGGAGGCCCTGTCCATTCTCGAGACCATCCGCACCCTGCCACCTCTGTGACATCGGATCAGGTTCGATCTTCAGGATCAAGATATGATGTGTCTCAGCGCGTCATAACCCTGCATGCGAGGATGATTAAGTTTTCATAAATCCTTCAACAGGATTTGAATATCAGGATTTTTTCAGTAATTTTGAAGCTCAATCAAAACAAATTTGAATGAAAGGTCTGATATATATGTTTTGCGCAATGGTGCTTGTGCTTTCCGGTTGCGCGGGTAGCCCGGAGGATTTGCGTCTTATTGAGATAGCGGAGAGGGTGTCGGATTCTCCGGAGAAGATGCTGGATATGCTCGACAGCGTGGATGTCTGCTCCTTGAAGGAGAGCGACAGGTATTTCCACGCCCTGCTATGCATAAAGGCGAAGGATAAGGCATACGTCAGACATACGACTGATAGTGTCATCCTCCGGGTGATAGCCTACTATTCCCGCCATAAGGGAAGCGGATTTTATCCTGAGGCCTTGTATTACGGAGGGCGGGTTTACAGCGACATTGGGGATGCCCCGACAGCCTTACGCTATTTTCAGGATGCTCTTGACGCACTACCGGAAGGAAAGGACGATGGATTCAGAGCTACAATCCTCGCTCAGACAGGATGGCTCCTTAATTCTATGCGTATTTATAGTGAAGCGGCGAGATACCTGGAAGAAGCCATAACCCTCAGATCAGACAATTCAGACTCAATAAAGATAATGTATGACACACAACTTTTAGGAGCGATATGTGTGCATCAGAAAGATTATGAAAAGGCGGACAGTTGCATTCGTAAGGCATTGTATTTAGCCAATAAAGTGTCTCCGATTGATACGTTACAACAGAATATGTATTTGGCGGCCATTCATATGGAGCGCAATAATATGGATTCGGCGCTTTACTATATTCGCAGGATTTCTCCCCCTACGGGTAAGAAATACCGAAACATGATAAATGCGTATGCCGCAAATATCTATCTGCAAGCTGGAATCTCTGACTCCGCATACATATATGCGCAAAGACTTATATCGAGTGGAGATGTCAATTATCAAAAAAACGGATATTACATTATATTGAATCCGAAATTGAGATCGTTGTCTTCTCCCGATTCTTTGCTATCCTATTCCTTGGCCTATAATGAGGTACTGGATGAATACCTTGACAGACATGATGGGGAGCAGATGACGATACAATCCTCTCTCTATAATTATCAGATCCATGAACGGGAGCGGACAAAAGCGGAGGAGGCTAAGAGAAAGTATATGTATGCGGCAGTAATATCACTTATTTTAGTATTGTTGCTTTGTATAGCTATGCTGTATATTCGTAATAGAAGCATGAGGACTATCCTTCAATATCATAAAGCACTTGATGATATCAAGAGTCTGAAAAAGACTATATCAGCAAAACAGGATGAACTATCAGTGATCGATTTACAGATTCCGGATAATAGAGTGATGAGTTTTTCACAACAGACGCCATCACAACCAAAAGAAAAGCTATTCATTGATGAAAATAAAACTCCATTGTCTGACGAAGACAGGGATAAGTACGTATTGCGTGAGAGGTTGAAGGAGGAGTTGCTCACATTGCAGAAGGCCGGTGAGGCTAAGAAAGAAGTACCTGAAAGCATACTGTCGTCTTCAGTGTATGATCAATTGCAGAAATATCTACAAGAGGAAAAACGAATACCAGACTCTGATAAGCTTTGGTTCGGTCTGGAGGAAGAAGTTCTTAAGGTATCACCGGAATTTAAGTCCGGACTATATCTACTTGTTGGAGATAAGTTGAAAGAGGATGCCTACCATATGGCACTTCTGATTAAATGTGGAATGACTCCTACTGAACTTACCGTCTTGGTCGGACGGTCGAAAGGTGCTGTGTCCTCACGTCGAGGTTACATATGTGAAATGATTTTCGGCCAGAAATTGGGTGCTAAAGTCATGGATGACATAATAAGACTACTATAGCAATTTGTGCGGATGTGCTGAAAATACACTGAAAAAGTTTTGTTTTGTGCGGAAATTGAATGCGAGCTTCATTTCCGCACTGTTTTTTTCTCCACAAACTATGACTATATTATAATTTTGCATATCCAAAAACTAAAAACAAACAA
>JAIEBK010000013.1:25376-27554 GCA_029070945.1 Muribaculaceae bacterium | reverse complement strand
CCAAGCTCGCTGCCGACAATCTCGGGCAGGGACTTACCGCCAAGTCGAAGCGAGATCATACCGGAGATAAAATCGTGGACAGCACCGGCAAAAATGGTTCCGAGCACTATCCACAGGAAAGCCGCCGGACCATACATTATGCCCATGATCGCACCGAAGATCGGGCCTACACCGGCGATATTGAGAAACTGTATGAGATAGACTTTCCAGGTCGGCATCTCGACATAGTCGATTCCGTCAGCCATCGTTATGGCCGGAGTGGGACGTGATGAATCTGTGCGAAACACCCGTTCCACAAGACCTCCGTATATGAAATATCCAAGTATTAATGTTGCAAGAGCGATTATGAATGAAGTCATTGTTGGTTTGTTATATATTTACCTGCTACTTATAAACGTAAGTTTTATTGAAAAATTACAAGGACATTGTCGTAAATAAGTTTAAACAACCTAAATATCTCCAGTTAATTAGATTTGCCATCAGGGGTGGGATCTGAAACTATTACTGGTCTTCTATATACATTTTCCATCATACTGGCAAGATTTTCCGCAGCATCCTTTCTTGCCTGGCGTACTGTTCCGTTGGAATAGAGACGCGAGATAGATCTTGCCTTAAGTTTGGATTTGACCCGGTTTTCCTCCTCCAGTGTTAAAGTGCCCTTACGAAACAATGACATTGGTCCGATGGCTTTCGAGTCTATCACCTGCCATGCGTTCTTCTCCGGACTTTCATACAATTCCACTATTTCTCTCGGAAGCTGAATCCTTATCGTGTCGCCGGAATCATCAATATCAATATGTTCCAAATCAAACGATATGCTTCCGGTTTGTTTCTGTACGGCAAAAATCACTTTATAGTTTACAGTATCGAGTACAGGCACTTCGTTGTAAATCTCCATTGAGCATAGACGTACCATTTCCTTCACTTCGCCCGGACGTGAAGGGAGCACCTCTATCTCTTCCTGACTTTTGAAACAGCGGTAAAAGTGCCATCCGACAATAGCCAGTACAGTCAGTACAGCCAATATGATTATATATTTAAGATACCTAATCATAATTCTTTAAGTTAAAGTCTCCTGAAAAGACGGTTTCATCGCTGAAATGTATCACAGGAGTATAACCGGTGTTTTGAAGCAATGTATTGAAATAGGACCGGGCCTTTTGGCGCGCAGTCTGATTGAGCCGCTGTTTGTATTCCGGATTTCCTTCAAGTTCCTTCTTCAGTTCCGCATTCGCTTTCTCCTTCATCTTCGCTCGCTCCTGAGGACTGATTTCAGTACGGAATATACCTATGTTTTCGTATTCTTTTTTCATCTCCATATCCCGGCCTGCGATTTCGATACTTACAGGTGGAAGTGTTATGTGTACCGTCTTGCTTGCCTCATCGAATTTCAGATCTTCCGGAGCAAGGAGGTTCATATCGATGAAAGCTTTCAGATATGTGTCGTAGGAATACACAGCGATTCGTTTGCCAACCTTATACCAGTCAGTGCGTTCCGTCTTGACAGTCTTTGTAACTGCTAAGGAAGCGAACTCCATACGGTTGACATGACGGATCTCCTCATACAATTGCGTGTGATCGGGAGCAGGCTTTTTTGAGCATGCAAAAAGAAGAGAGATAACAAGTAAGATCGACAAAGAAGTGAATTTGGTCATGATTTATCTTGAAATAGCATGATGTATCTTTATTGATCAGGGTTTGCACTTGCCAACCGGAGGTTCGATAAGAGATATTCTTACGATAGTCGTCCTGTCCAGACTCCTTGATACAGCCTCGTCGAAGTGATCCATGTATTTAGGAAGAAATCGCTGGCATAGCAAACGCAGAGCGAGGATCTTTTCATCGCGGTCCGTCACAAATTCCGCCCTGCCCAGAGCAATTGCCGAATGATAATATTCTGTGAAGTTGTTTTTCTCCTCCTCATATTTAGGAGTGCATTTACTGACAGCTGATAGGCTTACGGTTGTATTGTGTCTTATACTGTCGATCTTTTCACCCTCGCCGGCACAATGAAAATAGAATGTCTTATCATCGCTTCTGACGAGTGAGAGAGGAAGTCCATAAGGTGTCCCGTCCGGACGTGTCATGCTTACCGTCACATATGGAGCTTTATCAAATACCTCCAGTGCCCATACGGCATCCTTCTGCCGCGAAGCCTTTCTCATCTGTCTCATAATA
>JAIEBK010000013.1:0-25276 GCA_029070945.1 Muribaculaceae bacterium | reverse complement strand
ATGGAGCTTTATCAAATACCTCCAGTGCCCATACGGCATCCTTCTGCCGCGAAGCCTTTCTCATCTGTCTCATAATAATGTTTTATCAATTGTCCATGCAAAGTTAATGAAAAAAATCTAAACGACGTTATGACCGGAACTTATTTCGATATCTCTTTACTTAAAATATGTTAGTCAGTTATTAGTGAAACTGTAATGGCCGGCTTTGATATCCTTTGTCTCCCCGTCAGGAAGAATTACCTGCGCTTCGGCATTTTCCGGTACAGTCACATCTATCATCCATTCTTTTCTGTCATCATTGCGGCGCCATCTGCATTCCACTTTGCCATGAAGTGTCATTAAAGAAGTGTCTGCCCATGTAATATCGCCGGTCATCTTAGGATCGATTATGATTCTATCCCATCCGATTGAACCTTCAGCCTGACGGATTCCGCCTATTCCGCCGTAAAGCCATTCCATCAGATGACCGAGCATGAGATGATTGTTCGACACATCATCATATGCCTGCCAGCTTTCCGTCAAGGCGGTAGCGCCTTTCTTCAGCTGGTATGCATAACTTGGCACCTCTTCATTATGGTTCATTTTGTATAGAATCTCGTCGCCGCCGTTGTCAGCCAGAGCCCTTACGAGATATCTGTATCCGATGTCGCCTGATGTCAGTGAGTAATCCCGTTTTTCTATATCGTCTATGAGAGCTTTGTAAGTCTCTTTGCTGACATTCGCCTTTTCTGCAAGTCCGGAATAGAGCGCCATTGAGAGTCCGGTCTGGCTTCCATTTTCATATACCTTTTCTGTATCATTTAAGAATCTGTCATTAAAGGCTTCCCCAACCTTTTCTGCAAGTTCCGCAAACTCGCTTGCATCAGCATTCTTTCCAAGGGTCAAAGCGATTTTATTCATAGTCAGGAGCTCATAATAATACATGGCAGTTGCTGTGAGGGCTACGCTTGTGAGCTGAGCTTTACCCGGCTTGGCAGGACCAATGTCAAACCAGTCGCCAAGTCCATAATCAAGTATATGGTCTTTTGATCTTGAGGTAAGATAAGAAATATAGAGCTTCATGTTGTCATAATGCTTCTTCATTGCCGAATCGTCTCCATACCAACTGTATATATACCAGGGTAGCAGTATAAACGACGCACCCCACTCAGGTGTGTCCTCAAAACCGCTGCCTTTCTCGAATTCTGTATATTCAGGTGCTATTGTCGGTATGGCACCATCTGCATGCTGTGATTCAGCAAGATCATTGACTATCTTATTGAAAAGTTCCCTGACATCATAGCGGTACATTATGGAATGAGCCATAAGGTGATTCTGCTCTTGCCATCCGAGTTTTTCTCTCGTCGGGCAGTCGGTGGTTATGCTCACCATATTACTTCTTATAGCCTGATCTATAAGTGCATGTATATTATTGAAAAGAGTATCGGAACATTCGAAAGAACCAGTCTCACGGACATCAGTCGAAGTATGGAGACCGGTAATTTCAAGCAATTCGACACCTTCATCAGGAATTGCTTCCACATATCGGAATCCCGCATATGTGAATTGAGGCTGCCAGGTCTCTCCGTGAGGATCGCCTGAAAGCGTATATTTCCACTGATATCCCGGCTGGCTGCGTTGTGAGACCTTCCCGTTCTTCATTATTTCTCCCGGACGCAACGTTATGCTCTTTCCTTTTTTACCTCTTACCTTTAATCTTACGATTCCCGAACTGTTCTTTCCGAAATCGTATGTCACGCTGTCGATCTTGACAGACGGGTATTCCCTCGCTACTTTTACCATTGTATTCTCTGGCTGAGGAACGAGAGGCACATCAAAAGCCGGATAGGTAACTTCGGCTTTTTTTGTCTTTCCCTTGAATCCGGCATCTGTCCATTCTCCTGCATATATGCTTGAGAACCTTATCGGACTTTCCTCCACTGTCCAGTCCGGATCGCTTACAACACGCTCCTTTGATCCATCAGAGTATTCGATATCAAGAGCGAAAATCATTTTCGGAGCACCGCAGGATCCTGCCATTTTATGATACCCCCTTACGGGAATATTATACATGCCGTTGCCAAGCATTACCTTGATGTCAGCCTTTTTCGTTCCTTTAAGTAGTTTAGTGACGTCAATGGTATTGTACATCACTGAACGGTCATATCTGGTCCATCCGGGACTTAAAAAATGGTCGCCGGCTTTTTTCCCGTTGATGAAGAGTTCATATTGCCCGAGTCCACATATATTTGCTGTGGCCTTTTTCAATTTTTTTCCATTTATATTTGCAGATTTCTTAAATACCGGAAGAGTGTAGTCTTTAAGTGATTTTGCCTCCTCTGAGTTAGCCTTTAGCAAATGAATATGTGGAAAAAGTATTGTGGAATCTTTTTCCATCGCTATCCAGGAAGCTCCATCGAATACATTTGTCTCTGGTTTTGTCAGGTTCCATTCCCAGACTCCGGGCACTCCGTCGGTGATTTTCAGGCGAATGTATCGGAAGGCCTCATTGATCGTGTCCCTTCGGGGTGACATCATTCTTTTTTCATCGCTGCCACCGCATTCAAACCATGTTTTACCATCATTTGAACCTTCTAAACGGTACTTATGACCGGCTGTAGGACGGACAAAAAATATCTCGCTTTCCCCTATAGGCATTGTCTCACCTAAGTCAAGGCAAAGCCAGTTTTCGAGGTCTGAAGAATCCGCCATCCATCTTGAACCGTTTGATCCGTCAGCTGCGAATCCGGCGACGAAATATTCAGTACGTCTACATCTTTTGTCAAGCTTATAAGGAACCTCGTGTGGTGTCGCTTCTGATGATGCATAGATTCCGATAGGAGTGATCCTGTCTTTTGTATTTACGTGACGCAACGCTCCTATGCCGTTAAGCGACATTTTCATCGGTTTTATCGTTCCGTCGGCATTAAACTCGAGTTTGCCTGCATATATCTGTCTGTCAGTACTGTTGCGGCTGAATTCAAGAAACACAAGATAGTAGTCATCAGTACCAATCGGATTGAACACGCATCCATGACCCGGTCCGAATACACCGGCGTCTGCATCCGTGGTGCAGACAACGTCCTGTTTCGGAGTGATATAAGGACCTAAAGGAGATTCATGGCTCATCTGATAATAATATTCATATTTTTCAAGGGCCATTATCGTATAGAGATAATAATATATTCCGTTTCGTTTGAAGAATATGGGCCCTTCCGTATATGATTTCTTCCTTGTGTCGACAGTGTAGATTGAATCTATTGTCACCATATCATCTTTCATCCTGGCGAAATTACGCAATCCCCATATTATATATCTGTCGCCGTTGTCATCGAGGAATGCTTCTGCATCAATGGCGCAGACACTGTCTTTCTCCCATAGGCGGTTTTTCAATATAAAGTCATTTCCCTTAGCGAGTGTGAATGGTCCGTCAGGTGAACCGGATGTCGCGGGGTACATGTATCCGTTGATGGTAGGGTAAATATACCATTTTCCATTATACTTCACAGGAGCGCTTGGAGCCCAGTATTTTTCTTTCTCTGCCTGAGGGAAATATGTGCCTTCGAAATTCCAGTTCACAAAGTCTTTTGATTTCCAGACAACAGGAGGACCCGAAGTCTCGAGACCTTGTCCATATCCGTCGGTAGTCACATAGCAATAAAACGTACCGTCCACTTCAATGATACTCGGATCAGCGCAAAGATCGGGAATCAGAGGATTTCCAAACGGATTGTAGGGCAGCGATGACTTTTTCGTTTCAATTCCAAATATGAAATTAATGCTGCATATTGCAGTGGCAAGACAGAATAATATCTTGTGAGAACGTTCCGATTTCATTAATATATAGAAGTTGTTTTTACAAAGTTAATGAAAAAATTTGAAATTATGGTTTTAACGAAGGGTAAGATGAGTGATTCTGACTTTGATATGTCGTGTGATGATCTGCTGGAGATGAATATAAAAGACATATAATTAGAAGAAAGTTTGGCAATATGATTTAAAACGATTATCTTTGTGACTGAAATATAATGGATAAAGTGTTATGTGGAAAAAGATGATAGTTCCTTCGAAGAATTTCGAGGAGGATGATTGGGAGGACCCGTCGGTATCCGGATGGATGACTCTCTATTGTGTATGGATGATTATAGAGATCATTATAGGCACATGGGGTATATATCAGTTACCTTTTGCCCCCGGGTGGGTAAAAGGGTTGGGATACATCACCTATCTTCTTCCATTATATTCACTTATATGCGTATTGATGAGATTCCGGAATGCCGTGGGTGTCTCATTGCTTTCACTCATGATTTTTGTGCTGAACAGTATTGTCAACTTTATAGTGTTTCTGGCAACTAAAGATATCATTTCCGCGATTTCAGTAGTTATCTTAGGAATAGGATTAAATGTATGCTGGATTTGCTACTTCTTAAGGAGCCATTTGGTGGCTGTACGCTTTCCAAAATGTCTAAGACATATTTTTGCGTTTGACTGGTTACTTTTCATATTTTTTGTAGGGCTTTCACTTCTTATGACTCTTTCTACTCTGAGCAATCTCGGTAACTATCGCAGGAATTCTTCTGAAGAGTATAAAGAAACAATAGAACTTGCAAATGAAATGCAGGGATTGAGCGATCACGGTGTTTATTTCGTAGATTGCAAAATAGATGCCAATTTCTGTGTAGTATATTTTGCCGCTTCAGATAGAAATATTAGCAAACAGGATTTCGATGCTATGATCAATCAGCCGTATTTTGCAGATATGCTTCTATATAAGATAGATAATGTAGCACCCAAGTTTATAAAATCAGCTATAGGCGATGGATTGACACTGGTATTTAATGTCTTTCAGCGCAACGTCGGTGACGGCAGGATTTTTAAAATCTACCCCGAGCAGATAAAAAACCTTAAGGGTCCGGAGCCTTTGCCCGATCTGACGCCACAAGAAATGGAGGAGATAAGGGTGGAAATAGAGAGAATGCTTCCTTCATCTAATATAAAAAATGTAAGTCTTAAGTCGTCAGGTTGGCTGAATGAAGTAGTGTTAAACATTAATTTTGAAGTAGATGAGGATAAGACTCAGTATGTGAATGTCTACGATGACTTCAGGATCTATGCTGATGAGATGAAACAGATGCTCATGATGAATCGTGGAAAAGCGTCCCTGAATGCTCTTTGGATGAGGGGTATGACAATTATATTTGTGCTGAAAGGTTCAAAGACTGGATATTCACAGGAGATTACGGTATTTTAGATCCTGACTTATACAAAATTGGGGACTTAATAATTCCTACCCGGCGGTTAGGAAACCGCCTTCCCATATTTGTGCAGTTACATGTCGTGCCGGGAAACCCGTGGCTCCATATCAAGGCGGTGGCGGAAATTGGAGTTGCGGATGGTGGGGGAGGCGTTCTCTACAGCATAGCGTAGGGCATCTTCCTCGCCTACGAGTACACAGAGACGGCTGGCGCGACTGATACCGGTGTAGAGGAGGTTACGATAGAGCAACGGTTTGTGGGTCATCGTTACAGGGAAGACGATGTTATGCACTTCACATCCCTGGAGTTTATGGACAGTGGTTGCGTAAGCAAGCGTAAGCTCACTTAGTTCAGTGCGATGATATGTGCTGCGGTTTCCGTCAGAATATTCCACGACCAGTGTCTGCTCTTCAGGATTGACCTCCACAATCCGACCGGTTTCTCCGTTGTAAACTCCACGGTCTTTTGAATTTGATGTCTGCATCACGGGGTCATTAATGCGAAATAATGATTCGCCGCGTCGGAGAGCTGGACCTTCCGGATTAAGTCGTTGCTGGAGATCTATATTTAGCTGCTTGGCTCCCAATGGGCCTATCTGCTGGGGTGTCACTACAAGAATATCTGCAGCAGGCACTCCTTTATCGCGCGGAAGCTCTTCAGCCACAAGTGAGAGGATACGGTCGTGGATACGTCTGGTCGTCGATTCCGGAATGATCATGAAATCACTCTCCGGATGCGACTCAGGCATTTCTCCCGAGTTGATAGCTCTGGCGCTCTCGGCTATCATACTTCCTTCCTCCTGCCGGAAGTTTTCTTCAAGACGAGCTACAGGAACAGATGGCGACTTTATCATGTCGCGCATCACATCTCCGGCTCCTATTGCCGGCAGTTGGTCGACATCACCGACGAGGATCACCTGTGTTCCGGGTCCTACCGCATCCAGAAGATGGTTGAAGAGAACCTGCTCCATCATTGACCCTTCATCAATGATAAGAACATCCGTTTCAAGCTTCTTTTTATGATAGCCTTCTCCCTGTCGATAACCGAGTAGACGATGGATGGTGGACGCATCACGTCCTGTCAGAGCTGTCATTCTTTTGGCTGCCCTTCCGGTGGGAGCACATAAGAGTACATGTTTCCCTTCTTTTTCGAATACGTCTATTACTGCTCTGAGAACCGTTGTCTTACCGGACCCCGGTCCTCCGGTAAGCACAGAGACAGGTGAGGATAGCAATAGTTTTATAGCATCGATCTGCATAGGCGAGTATTCGAGCCCGTTACCATCAGTGGTGGGGATATCAGATACATCTATTTTCTCGGGAGCTGAATTTGCAAGGGCAAGCAGTTTCCCGGCCCCTTCCTTTTCCGCATTATAGAAAACAGGAAGGTAAAGAACGCCTCGGCTGCGGACAATGCGTCCATCATCGATAGTGGCGTCTATCTGTCCGGCTATTTCATCCTCAGAGACTCCTGTTATGGCCGAGGCGTAGGAAAGTGCCTGATGTACCGTCGCGAAGAGATGCCCATCGTCGGCATAATGCTTTACCGCCCCCACAATGGCGGCTTGTAGCCGCCGTGGATCATCCGGAGAGATACCGAGAGTCCTGCCGATCTTGTCGGCTGTATGGAAATGTAGTTGCCATACGTCCTCAACCATATAATAAGGATCTTTGAGGATGACTGATTCCGCTCGTTTCCGGTATTTACCGAGTATCCGGCCCACATACATCTCACTGACTCCACATGAGAAAAGGAATGAGAGGAGGGGGAGAGGATATTTGATAGATTTCAGACTTTCCGATGCTTTAAGTGCTCGTGCTTCACCGAGACCTTTGATCTCACCACATCTCGTCGGATCATCTGCAAGAATATGAAGAGTTTCTATGCCGAAGGCTTCTACCAGTCGTCGGGCATATGCGGGACCAATACCTTCAATGAAGTCGGAGGTAAGCAGGCGTTCTATGCCTTCGGATGTAGTTTTTTCCGATAGTATGTCTTGTGTGTCTTTCATGAAAATAAAACGACGTGAGCATAGCGGAAGTTAGTGGAATTAATAAACTGATTTTGTTAAAAAAATAAAATATCAGACTTAAAATTTGTAATTATGCTCCGAAAACATTGAAGTTGTTTAGACTTATTTTTTTGTTAAGAATTCGTCAGGTTTTCGAGTGGATTTTTCTTCATGAAGAAGGAGCGATGCGGGCATCGTGACTGATGAATGAAGGAAAATACGCCGAAAAGATGGCGGAAGATTAATAAAAAGAATCTTTGGTTTAACTCTTCATTGTTGTTTTTATAATTCGTAAATAAGTTTAAACAACTTCATTATGTTTGCAGAACATAATAATTGGGTCTGTCATACTATAAAAGTTACTTTATTTTTATTTTTCATTAGTCAATCCGTCCAATACATCGCCCTCAAGTTCGACGCCATATTCCTTAAGAGCTTTCTTCATGTCGTAGAAACTGAAATCTGAATCAAGCACTTTTCCGTCGCGGCCGATAAGCACATAGCGAGGTATGCCGCTGAAGCCAAAGAGGTCACGGAGCAGATTGAAATCCGATTCGGAAATCCGACAGGAGGTCTCTCCCTCAAGATATTTCATTACAAAATCCTCATACCTGCTTTCCGATGCCGAATCGTCAGAGATGAAAAGCATCTTAAAGTCCGGATGATTCCGGTTTTTCTCCCTTTCTTTCACTGAATTCTTTATGGCGTGGCAACATGGTCCACATGATATATCCCAGAAGTCAAGAAGAAGCATCTTGCCCAAATAAGGCGATATTAATTCTTTAATCACCTTACCTTTTTCGTCGTCAGGAATATCAAACGACTTTCTGGCATATGATCTTCGATAGAAATTCTTAAGCGACTCCAGAATCGCCGGATTTGAGATTTCTCCTCCCTTATTCACCTCCTGCAATACTGCATAAAGCGCTTCTTTGTCCTGATAATTGTTGGCATTGAGCATGTATTTCGAACGCAATGCTTCGCTAAGCACTACCTGCCAAAGCAATGGAAGTGAATCTACACCCAGATATCCTTTTATGGCATTGCTGAAATTGCTGACATTACGGGGAACATCACTCAGCAGCGTCATTGATCCCGGCATCTTGCCTGTATCCCTTTGCCGCTCATAAAACTCATTGAGTTTATCTGATATCCCGTTCCTTTCTGCAGCTGTTCGGACAGCATTCATCTTGGGATACAGTTCATTCAATGTGCAGGATTTCGTGCCTCCATCGCCAAGCCATACATCTATCTCTTCTTCTTCAGGAGTAAGGGTGGCTCCGAGAGATTTCAGATACGGAAAAGCATTGACGCCGAAATCAAACAAAAAATGATCCTCATACCCTAAGAGTTTTGCAAACTGACTATGTGCAATTATATTGGGAATACCTCCGGAGTGATCTGAAGCCACAATCCATTCATTTTCTTCGGCAAGCAATTGCTTGACCGAATCGAAATACTTTAGGTCAAGAGGCTCTTTTAGTGAGCGTGCGAGCGTATCGGTTCGCTGAAGACTTTCGCGGGTCCTTGCATATTCGAATACATTAAATATATATCTGCTCTTCGCATTAGCCTCCAGCAGATTTTTCGTTGTAGGATCGAGTGCTTTTTCTGAAGCATATTGATCCACTTTCTTCATCTGCCTTTCATAGCTGTCGGTCAGTTCCTTAATGGCCTCATTAGGTGTAAGGTCATGTGCCATACGGTAGACACCATGTGACACGACTTCCGGATATGAAGCCAATTCATTGTTGATTCTGCTCATCTCCTCGCTGAAGTGAAACGGACTTTGTGATGTCAGTTCCCCCTTGCGTTTCCTATCACAATATTCAGTGACATCATCCCAACGGAATGATACTTCAAGTGTGTGTTCGGGCGCTATGAAGAAATCAAAATAACTGTTGTTTCCTTTAAACCTTGCGTATCCGGGAGTCGTAAGCGGGATCCAGGTGATGAAACGGCCGTCATCGGCGATATGAACGCTTATGGGTTCCATTGCTCCGATAAGATTGTCCTGGAAATAGACAAGAAAGTTCTTTGGGTCAGACTCAGGATTATAATCCTCTATCTTACCACGCACTTCAGCATAACCTTGATTAAAAAAGTTATCACTTAGCCTAGTCGTAGTATTATCGCAAAGTGACATTCCGGAAGCAATATCAGTTGTCTGCGCAGCTATCGGCACATCGTACGCCACACTGCAAATCAATAGAAAGCAGAATACCGAAGTCTTACATCTTTTTATGAAGATATTTGTTTTTGACATGAAATCAGGAATATAGGGTCAGTACGATGGTGCGGGGCCCGCCGTAGTCGCGAAATTCGCAGAGGTAGATGCCTTGCCATGTGCCGAGATTCAGTCGACCGTTGGTTATGGGGATTGTGAGGGAAACGTCGGTCAGGGTTGCTTTCGCGTGTGCGGGCATATCGTCGAGACCCTCCATAGTGTGATAGTAATAAGGTTGGTTTTCAGGGACTATATTGTCAAGGATCTTCTCGAGATCATGACGGACGTCTGGATCGGCATTCTCGTTGATAGTCAGGCCGCATGATGTATGTTTGACGAATATATTGAGCAGTCCTGCTTCGGGGAGTGTCGCCGGGAGATGACGCAGGATCTCACCGGTTATCAGATGGCAGCCCCGGTTCCTGGGCTGGAGGCGGAATTCCGATTGGATAATCATATGGAAAGATTAATGATTAAATATTTGAATGCAAAGATAATTAATGAAAAGGAGATTTGCAAGAATAAAAGACTTGAAAAAGACTGCACACGGCGTTTGGAGAAACCGTCCTCCAATATTTTTATTTGGTGGATTGGAGAATAATGGTTATATTTGCAGAAACTAACTGTAATAGATCATGAAGAAAATATTCGCTTTCGCAGCTTTCGGAGTGCCTTTGATGCTGGCGGGGCAGTCTTATATAGGACAATTCAACCATAATACTCTGGACAGGAGCGGCGACAGAGTGATGCAATATACTCCCACTTCGGGTGGATATATATACCGTAAGAACGGGGATAACCTTTATACAAGGGCTTTATACGGAGGAAATACCGCATTCAGACTTGAGACAAGCGACCGTCCGATTTTCGGTGCATTCCACGGCAAAGACAATCGAAACATACATTTTAAAGTAAATGTGGATGGACGTTGGATGCGTCTTGACTCTGTGGCCGAATGCCGTACATATTACCGTGGAGGGGAACGACGCTATGAACTGTCGGATCCTTCATGGGGCAAGGGACATATAACAGTTATCACTCTTGCTCCGCGCGATTATGAGGCCGGACTTTGGAAGATAGAGGCTTCGGATATGCCGTCCGGATCGGAAATCAAAGGAATCTGTGTGCCGACCATAAAGATAAAGCTGAGCCGTAACGGCGACATGGGTGCCGATCCGGCCAATGCCTTTGCTCCGGACTATGAGGCTCAGGCACTGGAGACGGAAGCGTTGCCGATCGGATGTGACCGAAAGACTGTATATGTGGAGTATGCAGGCAAGAAAATAGATGCCACAGACCGTAAGCGGATTGCCGAGGAGTTTGCAAAAGCAGAGAAACAGCGTGATGAACTTACGGGTATTCTTGATATAGACACTCCGGATCCGTACTTTAATGTTCTCGGTCCGGTCATCGCACATGCAGCAGACGGCACATGGGACGGGAAGACCTGGCAGCACGGTGCCATCGGCTGGCGTATGCCGTTGAGCGGCTGGCGCGGAGCATACAGCGGCGACTTCCTCGGATGGCATGACAGAGCGCGAACGCACTTCGATGCCTACGCAAAATCGCAGGTGGACAGTGTTCCTCCCGTCTATGCGCATCCTACTCAGGATCCGGATAAGAACATGGCGAGAGCTGAGAAGAAATGGGGCACACAGATGTACAGTAACGGATATATATGCCGAAATCCGGAGCGCAACGACCAGATGCACCACTACGACATGAACCTCTGTTATATCGACGAATTGCTGTGGCATCTCAAATGGACCGGTGACCTCGAGTATGCCAGGAAGATGTGGCCGACTCTCAAGGCGCATCTTGAATGGGAGAAACGTAACTTCGATCCGGACAATGACGGACTATATGACGCATACTGCTGCATATGGGCAAGCGACGCGCTCTACTACAACAGCGGTGCTGTAACCCATTCTTCGGCATATAATTACCGTGCCAATAAGATCGCGGCTGAAATAGCTGAAAAGATAGGAGTGGATCCGACGCCCTACGCAAAAGAGGCAGAAAAGATTCTGAATGCGCTCAATTCCACTCTCTGGATGGAAAATAAAGGGGTATGGGCAGAACATAAGGACTTTATGGGGCATAAGAGGCTTCATGACCATCCGGCACTATGGACAGTCTATCATGCCATAGACAGCGATGTTGCGGATGACTTTATGGCATATAGCGCTACACGATATATAGACAACAATATTCCGCATATACCTGTAGCGGCTCCCGGACTGGAAGAAGGGTATGCTACTATCGCAACTACTGACTGGATGCCGTATGCATGGAGCATCAACAACGTTGCATTCGCTGAGGTTATGCACACAGCACTCGCATACTGGCAGGCCGGACGGCCGGAAGAGGCTGCCAATCTGTTGAAAAGTTCCATGCTCGACGGAATGTTTCTCGGCAACAGTCCGGGTAATATCGGACAGATAAGCCATTACGACGCGGCGCGAGGTGAGTGCTACAGGGATTTTGCCGACCCTACGGCAATGATGGCGAGGGCTGTGGTGCAGGGACTGTTCGGTTTTGCGCCTGACGCACTCAACCATACCGTCACCATCCGTCCGGGATTTCCGTCGGAATGGGACCATGCTTCGATCAGACATCAGGACTTTTCGTTTGGGTTCAAACGCGATGGGAAGAAAGAGATTTATCAGTTTAATGTCGGTCTGGATTCCGTCAGGACGGCGGAGTTGATTCTTCCGGCTTTGACCAATAAAGTGAAATCCTTAAAAATAAACGGGAAGAAGCATGTGTGGTCTGTAGCGGAGTCTTCAGTCGGTAGACCAAATTTGATTGTCAATACTCCTTTGACAGGAGAGATGACCTTAGAAATTGAATGGAAGGGCAAATATATTGCAGATGCAGGGAAGGATGTCACGGGAAAAGAGCGGATCGGTTTCCGGGAAGTCAAAAGCGGTGACTTCTCATGGTGGGAGGAGACGGAGAGTTTCACTCATGCCAAGCCGGACGCTTCAATGCTTGGACTCGACCTGAAGATAAACACTTCCGATAAGTATGAGACGATAGACATGAATGGTCTATATAACGCGAATATCACCGATATTTTCCACAATCGTTATGAGTCGCCGAGATCTCCTTACACCACCCTTCAGATACCTATACAGGGAATAGGCGAATGGTGTCACCCGGATGATACCGCACACATTGACGATAGCGGACTCAGAAGGATGGTAGGAGAGAACGGAATACTTATGACCTCGATAGGAATTCCTTTCGCTTCCGACAAAGTAGGAAAGAATATTATCTATACCTCTCTGTTTGATAATTATCCGGACAAGGTGTCTGTGCCACTTAACGGTAAGGCCGACGCTATCCAGCTGCTTCTTGCGGGAAGCACAAACCATATGCAGAGCTATATGGAGAATGGAATAATCAAAGTGAAATATACTGACGGATCGGAAGAGACCATGCCGCTTATAGCTCCCTACAATTGGTGCCCGATAGAGCAGGATTACTATATCGACGGCAAGCAGTTCAGACTCGACACTCCGCGGCCTTACCGCATTACGTTTAAGGATGGAATCGTCTCAAATGACTTGGAAAAGGCACTTGACATCAAAGGAGTCTACGGACGTCGTATCGATGGGGGTGCCGGAGTGATGCTCCGGATCGACCTTGATCCCACAAAGGAGCTGAAGGAACTGGAGCTTGAGACGCTATCAAATGATGTCGTGATCGGATTGGCCGGAGCGACGCTGGTTAGAGGCGGTAGATGAAGGGGAGTGTGATGGTGAAGGTGGTGCCGGAGGAAGTGGAGTCGAAGGATATAGTGCCTCCGTGGAGGTTTACGATCTGGCGCGATAAACTAAGTCCAATGCCGGAACCGCCGCTCTTGGTTGTGAAGAAGGGGAGGAAGATGCTGTCGACAGCGTCCGGACTTATGCCGCATCCATTGTCTGAGACCGAAATCATGAATCGGTGGTTTGGATGGTCTGCCTTTGTCACGACAGTTACAGAAGGATCCTTGTCAATGGCTTCAATAGCATTTTTAATCAGGTTGATGAGCACCTGCTCCATCTGATGGCGGTCGAGCTGAAGCTGGATATCGGGATCCTCTATCCGAAACGCTATGAAGTGTTGGGGAAAGAGGGTACGTAGACCGTCAAAAAGATCGCCGATCCTGATCCATTCCGGATGCGGCTGTGAAAGGCGGGAGAGTTTACGATAGTTTTCCACAAACTTCAGCAAACCCTTGCTTCGCCTGTTGATGGCGTTGAGGGCTTCAGTCGAATCCTCGTCAAGCTGTCGGTTGTTTTCCGTCAGCATATCCGAGAGAGAGATGATGGGTGAGAGGGAATTCATTATCTCATGTGTCAGAACCCTTATCAATTTTCGCTGAGCCTCTATCTCGCTTTGCTGAACGAGAAGGTTGACATTCTCTATGGAGTAGATACATACATCCGAGCCTTCTGAATCATACGTCGCCATCGATAGCTTAAGTCGTTCCTCTTGTCCGTCTAAATTCAGTGTCAATATCTTCGGATGCCCCGGAATAAGAGTCTTCAGGCCTGCGGCGAGGTCAGGATGCACCGCGTCAAGCATTGAAAGATGCGTTATACTGAATCCGCAAAGATTGCTGATTGCTTTCCGGTTCATCCATGATACATTACCTTCCGTATCGGCTACGATCAGAGCCGAGTCCACAAGATTCAGGATGGCCTCATACTGTCCGTATTGTCTTTCCTGGCGTATGAGGTCTTCACGGAAACCGGAAATAACGTCGTTCATCTCCTCGGCAAGTTTCCTTTCCGAGCCTTTCATGCGCTCAGCAGGGAACCGGAGGGCGAAATCGCGGTTACGGATTGCCTGAAGCATGCGGCGCAGGCGATCCGCCGATCTATTGCCAAACCAGCTCATCACAATCCATATTTCTCTATCTTGCGGTAGAGGGTAAAACGTGTTATTCCAAGTAGAGTGGCAGCCTGAGATAGATTGCCGTTACTACGGCTGATCGCCTTCATGATGGCATCCTGCTCAAGCGCTTCAAGATTCAGAGTCTCAGGTTTCGAAGCAGGTTCGACCATTCGGGAGAACTCGAAATCCTCTGCCTCTAAAACAGAACCTGTGGCCATAACTATTGCTCTCTCCATAACGTGCTGTAGTTCCCTGACATTGCCGGGCCATGAATGACCGAGAAGTTTCCGACGTGCCGAGGCTGAGATCTCCACATCATCGAGTCTGTATCGGTGTGCTATCTGATGCGAGAAATATTCGGCGAGAAGCAGGATATCTTCTCCTCGTTCTCTAAGGGGTGGTATATGCAACTCGATGGTGTTGAGCCTATAGAGAAGGTCCTGCCTGAAATTGCCCTCTGCAACCATACTGGCCAGATCTGCATTTGTAGCAGAAAGGATTCGCACATCAACTTTATTTACCTTTGTAGATCCGAGACGAGAGATCTCACGTTTCTCAATCATCGTGAGCAATTTTTGTTGTGCTCCCGGAAGCAAGTTGCCTATTTCGTCGAGAAACGCAGTTCCTCCTTCTGCCGACTCAAGGCGACCGGCTTTAGCGGACTTCGCGTCTGTAAAGGCCCCTTTCTCATGTCCGAAAAGCTCACTCTCAAAGAGGTGTTCAGGAATTGTACCGAGGTCTATGGAAACAAAGGGTTTTTCTTTTCGGCGTGAATGATAGTGTAAGAGGTGCGCTACGACATCCTTTCCTGAACCATTTTCGCCTGTGATCAGGACGTTAGCGTCGGTAGCCGCGATTTTCGCTATCTGTTTGTTGAGAAGCTGCATCTGTGGAGATTCTCCTATTAAAACAGGAGTATCCTCTGCTTTTGCAGGTGCATAAACCTCTCGTTTTTCATTCTCAAACGATGAATTTCTGCGTGATAGGCTAAGGTCAATTGCACTCTCCACAATACCGAGAAGCTTGGCGTTGTCCCATGGTTTGGGAATAAAGTCAACGGCGCCTGCCTTGATAGCCCGGACTGCTTTCTCAGTGTCGACGTAAGCTGTAATGAAAAGCACCACGGCTTTCGGATTCTTCCTCAGGATAAAATCAAGCCATTGGTAGCCTTCCTCCCCGCTGCTGGCATTTCGATGAAAATTCATGTCGAGGAGAATGACGTCCGGGTCAAAGGTATCCATGAGTCTTCCGATATCTTTCGGATCGGTTAAGACGCGCACTCCCTCAACATGCCGTCGGAGCAACATGTTGAGCGACAACAATACATCCTCATTGTCATCAACTACCAGAACCTTACCTTTTTTCTCACTCATTGTTTATTCTTAATAGCAATGTAATTTCCTACAGCTCCTGCAAAATCCTTCCTAAGTTCATCATCTTTCAATCCTTCATAGGAAAGTGGATTGGTTTGTCTATGAAAGCCTTGGTAATGTCAATGTCTACGATTTCAACATTGGAGAATTCTTCTGGAATTTTTAAAGACTCCTGTTTATATTCATCATCACAAAAATAGAGGGCTACCAGTAAATGATTGCCCTCATTATCAGAAAACGTTTGTTTAATCGGATCCATTAATCTTTTGAAATATGAGACTTCAAGAAAGATTCTCTCATGTGGTCGATGCGTTCTTTCTTTTTCATTTGGGCTTTCTCTATGAAAGCGACCAATTCCTTTGAAGGATTAAGTATTCGAATCGTATTTGTCGTTTCCATATATAGAATATTTATTAACTCAACTTTCGCAAGTGAAAGTTGATGGTTATGAGGTTATCAGGTTAAAAGGTTAATATGGAGCATGATGTTCTTTAGTCTGGGTAGCAACTCCCGAAGTCTAATTTAAACTTTTAACCCCTTAAACTATAACCCTTAAGTAAGCTTGCGAAACTTAAATTATTAATCTTTATTTTTGCAAATTTAATACAATTTATCCAATTATGCAAATAAATTATTATAAATATAACAATTAGTATATCATAAAAGTTCCGATATCCTATAATCTTATTCCTTGAGGTATTCTATTGGATCGGCGCGCATGATGTCACGGATTTTCCGGGCGATTGTCAGAGCAGTTACTGTTATGACAATAAGCATTATAATGAGATAAGGAATTACAATATTCTCTGTATGGATTTGAAATAAAATATCATATTCCACCAGTTTAGGTATGCCGATCAAGCCCAGTGGTAGTGCGATCAAAGCAGCCGCTGCTATAATCACGATATATGTACGCGCGAATATCATGGCTATCACTTTGGGTCCGGCACCGTTAAGTTTCCTAAGTGCCATCTCCTTCCGTCTGCGCCGGGTGTCGAGGGATACGCCGGAATACACCGCAGCAACTGTTGTGATGACGCTGATAACCGACAGTATGTAAATGATTGTAATGACAGCTCTTATCATGCTGTATTGACGAGGCGCGAATAAATTGAAGTAACTGTCGGTCTTGATGTCTACTCTTGTTGGAAGCACTTCACGAATGATGTCATCTATCGAGTTTCTTGCTTCACTTTCCTTCCCTGCTTTTGGAAGAATGATTCGGCTCAGTTCCCCACCGCATTGATCACAATTCGCATTTCGGTCGGTGACTATCATTGTTTTTCTTGTATACTTCTCGTTCAATGGAAGATTATCATATACGCCTTTTATTTCATATTCTCCATATGCCCTGTATGGCAATGTGAGTGTCTTGCCGTTCCACAGGTTCTTATCGATAAGCATCTGTTTAAAGTCCTCACTTATCAGTATATACCTGTCCGGATTGACTTTCCCCGGCAGTTCCTTGATTTCCAAATCAAAGAATTCTTCGATATCATCACTGTTCTGAAACCATTCTGTGTAAAACGAAAGATTCGGAAACCCTTCATAAAGATCAAATAACAACATGGACTTAGAATAGCTGAAGATTCTTTCCACTGATTCCAAGGTGTCAATCCTTGCAAATATTCTTTCTGTATCTTCTTTCTCCATCCAGTTGGTCTTTATGCATAAGGCTCTTTCATATCGATCAGTATCTTCCGGTATGCCATACCAGTTCCTTATAGAATCAATAGAAAGGAATGCCAAAGACGTCAACCATAAGAATAAGATGCTTATTGTCATCTGCACGATAAGTCCGATATTACGGAAACGGTATTTTGGCTGTGGTCTCATCCTCATTGCAAGTCCTGTCTGGTTGCGGCGGATTCGCCTTACCGTAATGAACGCTACGAGCATACCGATGGCTATGAGTATAGCTGATGATACAAGGGCAATCGGATAAGACTCAGCAAAACTGTAATTGTTGTCTTCAATCAGCGAATTATAGTTTGTATTCAGGAAACCGATAATTACACTATTCAGTATCAGTGATAAAGCGATAGTAAATATCAGAACAATCATAATTTCGGTTGCAAATAGCACAAACAATGACATCGGCTGACTTCCGATACAGGTACGAAGTGCCACCTCACGTTCACGTAGGCGGAAGAGCTGAGCCTGTTGCCTGATATAGTTGGTGAATGAAACGAGGACAAGGACAAACAGAAACAATATGATAAGTTTCCTGAAAGTCTCAGACCGAGATTGGTCATAGGTAGCTTTAACGTTATGCAATAAAAAACTTTTCCCGGGTAAAAGATCACTTAATTCCTTTTGAAGTTCATCTCTGCTTGCTCCGTCACGCAATACAAAATACATGAAAGAGGGATCATCGGGAATGTTATCAGTAAAAATAAAGATCTGATTGTTAAAAAAAATGAATTCATTGTTTGTTGAAGGTCTTCTTATCACATCCTTGACTATAAAATCACCTTCCTTAAGATCAGATAGGTTACTCAGATATGGAAATTGTAAAGAGATTGTCTGTCCTATAGGGTTTTCTTTATCAAATAGTTTCTTAGCCAGCCAATCTGTTATCACCACCTCGTTACGTTTGAATTCACCGAGTCTCTCTCCTGAATATACGGATTTCTCTCCAAGGAATCTGAAATATCCCGGATCCTTCAATACGCCATATACAACCAGAGACTGCTCGTCTTTGCCGGAGGGTGTCGCTGACGCCATAATATTGAATACCGACGTTGAACTTTGATGAATTTCCTTTACGCTGTTAAACTGATGTCCCAATATCAGGGCTTTATCATCACTGCTTACAGTCCGTGACATTTCATCATGTGCAAACTGTTCAACCCTGTCGGCATAAGGTTGACTGAGCAAAGATGATGTTTTGTAAGACAACATCACTGATGACACGATAGCCATCAACGTCAGGCTGACGGCCATCGCGCAGATGCTGATGACGGTCTGAGTCTTGTATTTGTTGAGATTCCGGAGTGAAATCCGGATATAGTGTATAAACATTGCTGATTTATCATTAATGATTCAATACGCGAGAACAAACGTAAATTGAATTAAAATATTAAACATTATCAAAACGTTTGCGACTGAAAACGTCAACAAAAAATTATGCATTATGAATTATGCATTACCACTTGATTACTCTTTAAGGTATTCGATGGGGTCAGCATGCATTATGTCGCGTATCTTCCAGGCGATGGTGAAGACGGTGACAGCTATGATGAGCAATAGAGTAATTACATAACCGATTGCTATATCTCCGTATGAGACTTCTGGCAGAATATGACGCCTGATTTCATCAAATGTAATGAAAAACAAAGCCACGGATATGACAGCGGCCATGGTAATTATCCAGACATAAACGCGCGTGAAAATCATGGCGATTATCTTGGGACCCGCACCGTTAAGTTTTCTAAGAGCCATCTCTTTTCGTCTGCGTCGTGTATCGAGAGCGACTCCGGCATATACACCAGCCATAGTTGTGATAACACTTACAGCAGACAAAATATATATGATTGAGATCACTGCGAATAACACATCATATATTTGCGCAACATTATTGTAAAAGCTTTCAGCCTTTATGTCGATACGAGACGGAAGTATCTCCCTGATGGCATTATTGATTTCTTCCATCGCTTCCTTTTCCCTGCCTGCTTTAGGAAGAATTATCCTATCGAAGTAAGCGAAATTAACAGGCTGAACCTCATCATATAGCGCGATAACATTACTATTGGTTTCACTATGAAACGGTATGTTGTCGATCTCACCTTTTATCTCATACTCACCGATATTCGGCAAATTTACCGTCGTTCCGTTCCAAAGATTGTTGTCAATAAGTTTCTGTTTAAAATCTTTTGATATATACGCATATTTTGCCGGATTCACTTTTCTTTGATTGTTTTCTCTCTCAAGATTGAGAAAATCAATCCAGTCCTCACCATTTTGATAAGCAACAGAATATGAAATATAATCTTTCAGGTCCGGATCAAGCGGTAAAGCCATCCCATGCTCTATGAACTTATAAATCTTATCAATAGATGGCAAAGATTGCAACGACTCAATCTTGTCAAATAATTCCTTTGACTTATCCGGAGTTATTCCATTCACCCGGACTTGCAGGCATTTTTTGTATCTCTCCGTGTCTTCCGGAATTCCGTATTGTTTCCTGAAGCCCGGTATGGACATGAATAAGAGTACAGACACCCAGGTAAATAAAATGCTCACAGTCATCTGAAGTGTCAGTCCGACATTTCGGATACGATGTTTAGGAAGAGGCTTCATACGCAGTGCAAGTCCTGTCTGATCCATACGTATCCTTCTTACTGTGAACGCAACGCAGGCAATACTTATCGTAATCAGGATAGCTGTGGATATGAGAGCAACAGGAACAGTTTTGTTAAAATAAAAGTCATCGGATTCTAATACTTTTTCGTAACGGGAAACTATAAATCCTGTTGAGATAGAGATGAGCGTAAGGGTCAGCAGGAGGGTCAAACTTAAGACTATCATTATCTCTGTTGAAAAGAGAGCGAATAATGACGATGGCTGACTGCCGATACAGGTACGAAGTGCCACCTCCCTTTCGCGCAAGCGGAAAAGCTGGGTCTGTTGCCTGAGATAATTGGAAAACGAAACCAAAACAAAAAGAAACATAAACAATATCAGGCCGGTGCGGACAATATCAGCCATGTCGTCAGTGAAGCGTTTCTTAATATTTTCTAATTTCACTTCACTGTCAGGGAATATTTCTTTAAGTTCTTCAAGAAGGGCTTCTTTTGACGAGCCATCTCTCAAAACAAAATAGCAAGAGGCATGTTCAGATTCAGGAAAATGATCATCAGTAATCATAACTTCGGGAATCCTATTAAAATTAAGGATTTTATCGTTGGGCGACGGAGTTTTCATAACGTCCTTTATGACATAGCTTTTCTCCATATCCGTTCCTGATTCCGGATAATAATAGTAATATACGTTGAGTTTTTTCCCAATAGGATTTTCTTTCCCATATAGTTTCCTCGCCAATTTTTCACTTAAGATGACTTCTCCACTTGAAAAGGAATCGATTTCTTTTCCTGTATAGACTGATTTCATTCCAAGAAATTTCAGGAATCCGCTATCTACCAAAGTTGTCTGACTGATGAGGGAACGTTCTTCTTTGGTATTGGAGTTGGAGGTTGGAAGAATACCATATGAGTTAAAACTTTGAAAATGGACCTCATCCGCATTTTTAAACTGATGACACAATATCAATGACAGCTTTTCGCCATTTATAAAGTGTTTACCATCAAATTTGACTTGTTCGACTCTGTCGGCATAAGGTTGACTTAGCAATGAAGACGGAGTAATCGACAACACAAAAGACGACACGATAGCCATCAACGTCAGGCTGACGGCCATCGCGCAGATGCTGATGACGGTCTGAGTCTTGTATTTGTTGAGATTCCGGAGTGAAATCCGGATATAGTGCAGTAGCATGCTAATTAATCATTTATCATTAATCATTGGTTACATGCGAACCTGAGAGACGATGTGTCCGTCAAAGAGTTTTACGGTGCGGTTGGCGTAGCCGGCGTCGTGCTGGGAATGGGTCACCATAACGATTGTGGTGCCTTCCTTGTGGAGCTCGGACAGAAGCTGCATCACCTCCTCGCCGTTTCTGGAGTCAAGATTTCCTGTCGGCTCGTCGGCGAGTATTATCTTGGGGTTAGCGATAACTGCTCTGGCTATCGCCACGCGCTGTTGCTGGCCTCCGGAAAGCTGCGCGGGGAAGTGCTTGTTGCGATGTGAGATGTTCATGCGGTCCATCACCTCGCTCACCCGTTTCTTCCTTTCCTTTTTGGGAATCCCCATATATAGGAGGGGGAGCTCTATGTTTTCCTCTACAGTGAGCTCGTCAATGAGATTGAAGCTTTGAAACACAAACCCGATTATTCCCTTGCGGACGTTAATACGGTCTGTCTCCTTCATCTTGCTTACGTCTACACCGTTGAGGATGTAGGTTCCGTCGGTCGGGGTGTCGAGAAGACCGAGAATATTCAGAAGAGTGGATTTGCCACAACCGGAGGGGCCCATGATGGCCACGAACTCGCCTTCATTTACTTTCAGACTCACATTGTCGAGAGCCCAAGTCTCGACCTCTTCCGTACGGAATACTTTCTTAATGTCGGTTAACTGTATCATAACGTTTTATTTAATTCATAATGCATAATTCATAATGCACAATTAACTATCCTCAAAAAAAGATGCGTCACGCGTGCATTGACATTTCTGTGCAGATTAATTAAGCATTATGCATTGTGAATTATGCATTGTTTAAAATTATTGGAGGATGATTTCTTCTGAGTTGTTGAGCTTGTCATAGCCACTGACTATGACCCGGTCGCCGGGACTAAGGCCGGATATTACTTCGAACTGCTGCGGATTCTGACGCCCTAATTCGATCTCGGTCTTTATCGCCTTGCTACCATCAGGACTGACCTTATAGATCCATTTCCCGTTGGTCTCGCTGAAGAAGTCTCCTCTTTGTATAACAACCGCACGCTCCGGCATTCCTAATTCAATCTGTACGCGGAAACTTTTTCCTACGCGAAGGCTGGATGGACGGTCGCCTGTGAATACTAAGTCTGATTCGAAACTGCGGTCCTTTATCTCTGGAACTACCCGGCTGACACGTAGGGGATAACTCTCTGATTTCATCGATATCTTAGCCGGTAATCCCGGGGCGATGCGCTCTACATAATACTCATTTAGGGATACATGAAGCTTGAAGTCGCTAAGTACCTTCAGTTCTCCTATACTCGAACCGCTCTGTACCTGCTGTCCCGGAGTGACTGTCAGGAAACTCAGCTGTCCCGAAACCGGAGCACGGACAATCAGGTCTTCGCTTCTGTGCGCGGCTCTGTCCCTTTTCGTCCGGGCCCGCTCCATGTCGCTTGCAAGCATCTCGCGCCGTATCGCCGTGGCGGCTGAATCATGGCTGAGACTCTTCAGCTGAAGAGAGGTCTTCTTTCTGCGGTAGTCATATTCGTTTTCCGAGAGGTCCATCTCCGCCTTACTTTTCATTCCCATCTCGAATTCCTCCCGGGCTATGCGGCGCTTGTTGTCGAGATTATTCATCTCATAGTTAGCGTCGAGTGCCTGCTGCTGAAGAGTAAGCGACTTCTGCTGCATCTCGATTTCCTGCTCGCGATACAGCCGCTGCTGATGGCGCCACTCATCCTCTTCATCGTGTATGGTGCGAATTAGATCGGGATTCTTCAATACGAGTATCGTGTCGCCGGCCTCCAGCATTACGCCGTCTTCCGCCACGATGCGGTCTACGAAACCGGATTCGAGCGCATTTACCTTGACGGTCATTATCGGCTGCACGATTCCTTCAACGTCGACGTATTCAAGAAACTTGTCCTCCTTGACAGGTGCAATCGTCAGATTTTCCCGGTCGACTCGAGGAGTGCCGGAGTTTAATGCAAGGGTTATGCCATAGACCAACAGGGCGACTACTGCAAATCCAGCCGTCAGATAGTATCTGTAGCGCCAGTACCAGGGCTTTTTCTTTAGTTTTATATCCATAGTCTTATTAATTCATAATTCATAATGCATAATTCATAATTCGCCGTACCTGTTTTTACTCTAATTAAAATGTTTATAATTAAGAATTAAGTGGCTTGTAAATATAATGGATAGTACCATAGCGTCTTATCGTTTTAATTTGAATTCAGGGTACTTGCAATTATGCATTATGAATTATGCATTATGCATTTCTGCTTAGTCATTGAAAAAGTCACTTCCGGTAAGAGAGCGGATGGTATAGTAGAGGGTCCAGTAGGTCTTTATCGAGGAGATGTAGGCTCTGGTAGCGGAATCCTTCTCGGAAAGTGCAGTGTTTAGGTCGAGGATTGTGTTGCGCCCTGCTATGTAGAGGCGGCGGGCGATCTCGTAGCGGTGTGAGGCGAGACGGTTGGTGCGTGATGCAACTTCTACCTTCTTGGGCTGCATGTTGAATTGTGTGACTATTTTCCTGACATTCTGCATGAAGTCGCTCATACCCTGATCAGCTTCCGTATATACAAGGTCGCGCTGAGATTTCGCAACCTTCACCTGTCCTTTTCCCCGTCCCCAGTCAAGAATAGGAAGCGACAGTGAAAGACTTGCGTATTCCTGATGCAAAGGATGGCTGAAGGTAGACTCAAGTCTGTCTCCTGTCTGAGACAGTCCGAACTGTAGGTAAATATCGGCCCTGAGTCCGGTGTTTCCTTTAGCCTGAGCCACACGGCTGTCGCTCTCGAGTTTCATTCTTCGGTAAAAATCCGGCTGAGAGGCATTGCGCTTTGCCATTTCCTCGGCAATCGGAAGGAAGACCGTTATTTCCGGAACTTCCTCCGGAAGCCGGAGGGTTATATCCGACATATCCTCAAGTCCGAGGTACGAGGCCAATGACTGGGTCTGTTCATTGACCTGAACTTCCGCGTCCATGCAGGCGGTCTCTTCGTTTAGTCGGTTGATTTCGAGCTGGAGCATGTCGTTTTCATTGATCACTCCTATCTTGTAGCGCCCTTGTGCCATCCGGTAGAGAGTGTCGGCGGAAGCGAAGTTCAGTCGCGCCATATCCAAATTGGCCTGGGCCTCCACAAGCGAAAAGAAATACCCGCATGCGTGCGCCGCAACTAATTCCATGGCCTCGTCATAGTTTTTCTTTGCTTCCTGATATCTTAAAGGTTCTATCCGACGGTCCCATTTCAGGGAATTGTAACCGAAAAGATTCTGTCGGTAACCTATGGTGATCGGATAGGAGCTGTAAGAGGTTTTACGTCGCTCCAGTTCATCTATACGCGACAGCGAGGTCTTCAGGAAAAATGATCCTCCGGTGAAGGGTATGTTCTGGTTGACTGTGAGTGCAAGGTCTGTGTTTATCTGGTTCTGCTTGATGAATGCACTTGTGCCGTCATTAAGGGTGATCTTGTTGATCTCGCGGTTGAGGAAAGGGGAGGATGTCAGAGTCACAGAAGGGAGATAGTTAGCGCGGTAATATTTGTATTGCCATTCGGCGGCGAGGAAGGCATGTTTCGCACTTTGGGCTGCCGGGGATTTCTCCTGAGCACGGCTGATTACTTCCTGCAGGGTCATGGTCCGACTATGCGATTCTTCACCATAAGCATGCAGGTATGCCGCAAATATTAACGAAACTATTGCAATATGTATGATATTTTTTTTAAACATAATCCTTTCTTTTGCCTCTTTTATAATCAAACCCCGTGCCAACTTTATAAATACATGATATTTAAATTATTACAAATAAACAGACACTTAAAGACTGTGCGTATCCGCACATATGAAGTTCGGATCCGCACTTATTTATTTACTCAACTTTCGCAAGTGAAAGTTGATGGTTATGAGGTTATCAGGTTAAAAGGTTAATATGGAGCATGATGTTCTTTAGTCTGGGTAGCAACTCCCGAAGTCTAATTTAAACTTTTAACCCCTTAAACTATAACCCTTAAGTAAGCTTGCGAAACTTAAATTA
>JAIEBK010000129.1 GCA_029070945.1 Muribaculaceae bacterium | reverse complement strand
ACCATTATGGCCGATATCGACAATAACGACGACAACATCATCGAAGAGAATAACCTTAACTTCGAGAACGAAAATACCAGCGAGAATCCAACTACAGAGGAACTCATCGAAAGCGGCGAAGCCGGCATCGTAGAGACTCCGGAAGACATAGCCCTCGAGGAGGAAGCCGCCGCGGACATTCCGCAGGAGGCTGCTCCCACCTACCGCATACCGGGAGCCTCAGATAAGAAGCACCAGCTTTCCGGCATGTTCAAGAACTGGTATCTTGAATATGCCAGCTACGTGATACTGGAACGTGCGGTGCCACACATTGAGGATGGCCTCAAACCGGTGCAACGCCGTATCCTCCACACTATGGAGACCCTTGACGACGGACGCTTCAACAAGGTGGCCAACATCGTCGGAAGCACTATGAGCTACCACCCGCACGGCGATGCGTCGATCGGCGACGCACTCGTACAACTCGGCCAGAAAGAGATGCTCATAGACACGCAGGGCAACTGGGGCAATATTCTGACCGGCGACTCAGCCGCCGCGCCGCGTTACATAGAGGCGCGACTCAGCGAACTCGCGCTCGAGATACTCTTCTCACCGAAGATCACGGAATGGCAGCCAAGCTATGACGGACGAAAGAAGGAACCGGTGACGCTTCCCGCAAAGTTTCCACTGCTCCTCGCACAGGGAGTGGAAGGCATCGCCGTAGGCCTCAACAGCAAGATACTTCCCCATAACTTCAACGAGATCGCGGATGCCGCCATCGCATACCTGCAGGGAAAGCCTTTCTCACTCTATCCTGACTTCCAGACCGGAGGGCTGATGGACGTGTCGCGTTATAACGACGGTGCGAGAGGGGGCCAGATCAAGGTAAGGGCAAAGATCGAGAAGATCGACAACAAGACACTCGCCATACGCGAGATACCTTTCGGCAAGACCACCGCCACGCTCATAGACACAATACTCAAGGCGATGGAGAAGGGTAAGATAAAGGTGAGGAAAGTCGATGACAACACTTCGGCCAACGCCGAGATCGTGGTGCATCTCGCCCCCGGAGCATCAAGCGACAAAACGATCGACGCCCTCTACTCCTTTACAGACTGCGAAGTATCGATATCTCCTAACTGCTGCGTTATCTGGGATAAGAAGCCAAGGTTCCTTACAGTGAGCGAAGTGCTGCGTTTCTCAGTAGACCGCACACAGGCCATACTGCACCGTGAACTGGAGATAAAGCTCGGGGAGGCTCTTGAAAGCCAGCTCTTCGCAAGCCTCGAGAAGATCTTCATCGAGGAGCGTATGTATAAGGACCAGCAGATAGAAAGGGCTGCGGACATGGACACCGCCCTCGCAAGACTTTCCGAACTTTTTGACCCATACAAGGCTTCTTTCTTCCGCGAGATAACGCGCGACGACTATATGCGCCTATGGGAAATCAAGATGGGCCGCATCCTGAAATTCAACTCAGAGAAGGCCGACGAGAAGATCGCCCTTCTCGACAGGCAGATTGCGGACCTTCGCAAAGATCTCGAGCAGATTGTGGACTTCACCATAGGATGGTACAGACATCTGAAGGAGAAATACGGGCATGCATTCCCAAGGCGCACCGTAATCCGCGGATTTGACTCCATAGTGGCTACAAAGGTGGCGGAAGCCAACAAACGTCTCTACTACGACAAGGAAGGGGGCTTCATCGGCACAGGCCTTAAGGACGCGGAGTTCAAGTTCACCTGCTCAGACATCGACGATGTGCTGGTGGTATATCGCGACGGCACATACAAGATCTCGAAAGTGCAGGAGAAGCTGTATGTCGGGAAAAAGGTGATCCATGTTGGTCTCTTCAAGAAAAACGACAAACGCACGATCTATAACGTTATCTACCGCAACGGTAAGGGTGGAATATATTATAAGAAGCGCTTCTTCATCACCGGCCTCACCCGTGATAAGGAATACAACATGACGAAGGGAGAGCCGGGGAGCCGTATCGAATGGATGACCGTCAATCCAAACGGAGAGGCGGAAACTGTGAAGGTACTTCTGAAGGATGATCCGGGACCGGACGGACGCAGACCCCGTAACCGCGAGGTGATGTGTGACTTCGCTGCACTTGACATAAAGGGAAAGGAATCGCTCGGAAACCTCGTGACGAAGTTTACCATCCAGTCGGTGACACTTGACAAGAAAGGGACCTCGACGCTCGGAGGCCGCGACGTATGGTTTGACCGCGATGTGCTTCGCCTCAACTATGACGGCCGCGGAGATTATCTCGGAAGTTTCCTCGGCGAGGATCTCGTGCTTGTGATCACAAAAGACGGAGAGTTCTACACCACAAGCTTCTCAGATGAAAACCATTACGAAGACAATATACTGCGCATCGAGAAATACATCAAGGGAAAAGTATGGACACTCGCCCTCAATGATGCAGAACTCGGTTACCCATATCTGAAGCGCTTTGAGTTCGAGCCCTCCAAAAATCCCCAGCGTTTCGTAGGGAACGGTCCGGAATCAAGCATGATACTTCTGACGGACACTCCATACCCGCGTCTGCAGGTTACGTTCGGAGGAAATGACTCCGTACGACCGGAACTGGAGATCGAAGCAGAGGAATTCATAGGAGTGAAGGGCTTCAAAGCTAAAGGAAAACGAATCACTACCTATCAGCTCGGCGAGATAACCGAACTTGAACCATTGCGTCAGCCTGAGCCTGAACAGCCGGCACAGACAGAAACCATTGCAGAAGACCCTGAGGAGGACTCAGCGGAAGAACCGGAGACTCCGGCCGGACCAACCGTCATAGAAGGAAATCTCTTCGATGATCTCTAAAATGGGACGGTGGCTTCCAGGCCTCCGCACGATGTATGGCAGGGACGCACGTAGCGTGCGTCCGCCAAACGAAGAATTTCAAAACCCTACACACGGACGTACGGACCGTGCGTCCCTACTACACTGCTGAAGACTCATTATGAATAAACTCAACATACTTCCATGGATTGCAGCAATCCTGATAGCATCCGGAATCGCCGTCTCCTGTGTCGACGAGGACAGAGTCAATATTGATGATCCTGTCGACAATTTCGACCAACTCTGGAAAACAATCGACGAGCACTATTGCTTTTTTGATGAGAAAGGGCTCGACTGGAATGCGATCTACTCAAAATATCGACCTCTTGTCAAGGACGACACCCAGTATCTGCAGCTCTACAGCATATGCGCCGCCATGCTCGACGAGCTGAAAGACGGACATGTCAACCTCATCTCCGCATTCAACACTTCTTACTACCGCAAATGGTGGAGCGACTATCCTCAGGATTTCCGTCTTCGGACCATTCAGGAAGACTATCTGAAGTTCAACTATCTGCAGACATGCGGAATTTCATACAAGATGCTTCCGGACACTATCGGATACATGTATTATCCCTCTTTTTCATATGACATAGGCAACCTGAACCTCGACTATATTCTTGCCATCCTGTATCAGAGCAAAGGACTCATAATAGATATCCGCGACAACGGGGGTGGCAACCTCACCAATATAAAGACACTTGTGAGCCGCCTTATCGACCATAAGGTGTCGGGAGGAAGCATCCGCCACAAGACAGGCCCGGGACACAATGATTTTTCCGAACCATACGAGATTTTCTATGAGCCGTGTGACACCAACAGGAGAATCGCATATCTTAACCGCCCGGTGGCCGTTCTTACCAACCGCAGCTGCTTCAGCGCGGCAAACGACTTCGTCTCAGTAATGAAGACTCTTCCAAACGTAAGCATCATCGGAGCAAGGACGGGAGGAGGCGGTGGACTCCCCTTCAATTCGGAGATGCCGATAGGATGGGGGGTACGGTTTTCGGCGTGTCCGATGACATCTCCCGGGGGCGGAATAACGGAATTCGGCATCGACCCATCGCCAGGATGCGAGGTGCATGCGCCTGATTCACTGCTCATAAAGGGCATCGATCCTATCCTTGACTTCGCAGTAGCCAAGATACTATCAGAATACTCGGCAGAGGCAAAATGATATGCGGACACTCGTGCCGTGCGTCCCTACATGAATACAATTATAAATCAAATAAAAATTGTCAGCAAAAAAATTTGCTAATTACAAAAAAATAAGTAACTTTGCAAACCAAAGACGTCAACCTACCAATTGTCGGTCTAAAACCAACACTCTGACGCATAAAGGGGCAACCCAACCATGATAAAACTTATTAAATCGAATAATTAACCCAAATATTAACCTTTCATTTTTTCTTATGAAAAAGATTTTACTAAGCATGGCAGCCGCAGCAATGTGCATTCCCGCTTTTGCTGCTGAGGGCGATGTGACTACGATCCTCGACCAGACCTTCACTGAAGGAACCACCCTCGAAAACACAGATGCCTACACCTGGGGTGAGGAGATCCAGGGCATGATCAAAGCTAACGGCCTGGCTATGACAAACGGCAACAGCACAGCAGGTAATTTTGAGAACCGCGATTTCGTGGCTTTTACAAATGCTTTAGGCAACGCGACCAATGACCTAAACATTTCATATAATCTCGTTCACGGTCAGGATAAGGGTCAGGCTAAAACTTATTATACCATAAACTACTTCAATGCTGAAGGAGAATTTGTATTCGGCATTTCCGAAGGTTCAGGAGGATGGGGTTTTTCCGCAGACATTGTAACAGCCAATAAAGAAGGCGATAACACTACAACCCCATTAACTAATGCTCATATCGGTAAGTTTTCAAAGAGCACTCCAGTAAATCTCACAGTAAAATTCTCCGGTGAGCAGGCTATAATAGAAATTGATGGCGGTTCTTATACTGCCTACACCTCTAGCGAGGGCATTAAAGATATTAAGCTTTCAGTTACTGGCGGCGTGGATTTTTCACGTCATATGTCTATTGAAAACTTTGTTGTAAAGACTACAGAGGTAGCTGCGGCTCAATTTGCTGACTACATCGTAAAGTATGTGTGTGACGGAAAAGTTCTTAAGGAAGAAACAAAGAGCGGTTTAGTAGGAAGCGAGATTTCACTTCTCTCTACAGAGACAGCAGACTTCACTGAGGGCGGTGTAAAATACATTTATGTCAGCAATGACGCAGAAGGTCAGACAGTAAACGCTGATGGAACAACTGTTGTAACCATCACATTCCGTGAGGCAGCAAAATACAACTATATCGTAACAAACAACGTAAACGATGAAACAATAGAAGGCACTTGCTTTGAAGGCAACAATGCATCCGTATCCTACTGCAGATACATCCTCTCTGAAGATGGTACTGTATGGCTTAAAGAACCGTGTGGCGGTGACAAGAAACTGGAATATAACTACGTATTCACACCAAATTCTGACAACTTCAAAGTAAACCTTGAGTATAAAACATACGCTGAAGATGGTATCTTCTATATCGAAGCAGAGAACATCGAAGGAGTAACAAAAGTTACAAATAACAATGCTGATGTTCGTTGCTCTGACGCTGCAGGTGCATATACCGGCGAAGAAGCTATTACAATCTGCACTCTTGAACCCGGCAAATACACAATTGAGACTGCTATCATGGGCGGTAAGCAGGGTGATACAGACGTAATATTTACAGTAGCAGCAGGTGAAGAAAACGTCGTTGAGGCAGT
>JAIEBK010000128.1 GCA_029070945.1 Muribaculaceae bacterium | reverse complement strand
GAGAAATCGAGTTCAAGCTCAAGAAGAGAAGCAAGCTCGATAAGCTTATCTCGAAGTACATTGAATTCTTTCGAGAATTCACCGCGTGTCTGCTGCATGGCGAGCCGATGCGCTGCCCGTGACGACGAGGCTATGAGGTCGGCCACTCCTTCAGCGGATGCGAGATCCATCCTGCCGTTGAGGTAAGCCCTGCGGGAAAACTCTCCCGGCTCTGCTCCTCGGGCTCCTTTTCGCAGGAGAAGGTTGCTGACTTCACGTATTATCCATGGAGATCCATGAAGCGAGAACTCCACTACATTCTCTCCTGTAAAGGATCTCGGACCCATAAACAGTGTGGCTACGGCCTGGTCAAGTATATTTCCCTGCTCATCCACTATATTGCCGAGATGTGCTGTGTGAGAACGGCAATCGCTAAGCTTAGCACCCTTCCATACAGAGTCTGCAACCTCAATGGCATCCTTTCCGGAAAGGCGTATTATTGCCAGTGCCCCTTTCCCCGATGGTGTCGCCACCGCCATGATCGTATCATCGCTCAATGTCTTCATTCTCTTTCCCCTTTTTTCTTCTTTTTATTACTGTTCCAGTCCTTAAACGGAACTGTAGCCTCAATATCATTCTCTATATCGTCAGGCAGGGCTGAGAAGAAATCCAATCCTGTCATCTTCTCCACATCGTCCACACTTACTGCATATGCCTGCATATTGCCATCACATTTCATGTTGGGATACACGAATCCAATCGCTCTCATTGGTTTGGCAAACGGAGCGAGAAGCACCTTGAAAAACGCAGAAGGAACCCTGACCTTATTTCGGCCAATCGTTTCAGAGTCCGAGCTGTCGTATATCGGTCCGGCTACAATCACAATGGCTGAGTCTCTACGGGCCCATGATCTTTCCTTGTCCTCGAGAGTCTTCCAGGCTCCCGTGTTGAGTTCATGTTTCTGCGGACATATATTGGCCATTACGAAACTATGATGCATGGCCTTGTCGCTCCATTTCTGCTCTCCGGCCGGACACATATGTCCTCGGTCATATCCGGAATGGGAATAGTCGCGCGTATCCGGACAACCGGCCAATTCCTCATCGGTCCAGAACTTATTGCTTCTCGAGGTAGCGCCGTCGGTCTCATGTCCTTGAAGAACCCATGCCACATAATTGGGCGTCCTGTTTTCAGGATTGAAGTCTACTGTGAACCCTTCATATTCTTTCACGACAGACGGCACGTCTTTTGTATGCTCAACCTTATCCAGCTTAGAAAGCTCTATGGCTGATCTTGATTCGGATTCTGTCTGTTGAGGCGTGTCAAAGTTCTTGTCAATAGCACCCGGCGAGAGTCTGTTCCAGAAATACGCTATTCCTATGATAAGAAGGAAAACCGCTGCATATTTTAAAATCTTCGTTTTATCCATAACGGGATTATCTTGCGACAATATTAGAAATTATCTAAAAGTGTTTTTACATGCATCATGAGCTTTGTCCACATTGCTTCTTAAGCCATGTCATCTGCTTCTTGGCATAGACACGTGTGTTCTTTTGTATTCGAGCTATGGCTGTATCAAAATCCATTTCTCCGTCAAAGAAGGCAAACATTTCTTTCAGTCCCACAGTATTCAAGGAGTTAAGATGCCTCAACGGATAGACCTTTCTGGCCTCGTCCTCCAGTCCCCGCTCCACCATCGACAGCACACGTCGGTTGATTCTGTCGAAAAGCTGTTCCCTCGGCAGGTCAATGACAATCTTCTCTATCTCGAAGTCGCGCTTCTTCCTTTTCCCTGTTCTAAGCGAAGAATACGTAGTTCCTGAAGCCATGCATATCTCCACAGCGTGGAAAACCCTTTTCATGTTTGCCAGGTCAACGACGGAATAATACTCCTTATCAAGTGCCTTTAGCCTATCGCGGAGCCAGTCATCGCCATTTTCTGTCCATTTCTCCATCAACGGTTGTCGGATTCCGTCAGGTACGGTCGGAAGCTCATCAATTCCATTGGTCAGCGCATCCACATACATCATGGATCCTCCGCACACTATCGCCACGTCTCTTCTGTGCCATATATCATGGGCTATCCTCAAGGCATCTTCCTCAAACTTGGCTGCCGAGTAATACGCCTCGAGCGGAAGCATCTCCATAAGATGATGAGTCACCCCCGCTCGCTGACTTTCATCAGGAACGGCGGTGACTATGGGAATTCCTTTGAATATCTGGCGAGAATCAGCCGAGATTATTTCGGTGTCATGTTCCAGAGCAAGCCTTACGGCGAGATCTGTCTTGCCTGAGGCTGTAGGGCCGGTGACAACTATCAGTTTCTTCAAGGCCGGGATGATGGGAAATTATTCCGCGATAATTTTTGCAATATTGAATATTACATCGGTGGCTTTCTCCATCGACTGAATCGATACGAACTCATAGCGTCCGTGCATGTTCTCACCTCCGGCGAATATATTGGGGCAGGGGAGACCTTTGAAAGAAAGCTGCGCACCGTCTGTGCCGCCGCGGATAGGCTGCACCTTTGGGGTGACGCCGGCATCGCGCATCGCTTTCTCGGCGATCTCAATAATGTGCATCACCGGCTCGATCTTCTCTCGCATGTTGTAATATTGGTCTTTGATTTCAACCGAGCAGCTTCCCGGGTGCTCCATATTGGTCTTGCGGCATAGATGCTCTATTTCACGTTTGCGGCTCTCGAAGCGGGCACGGTCGTGGTCGCGGATGATATATGTCAGAGTAGTCTCCTCTACGCTTCCTTCTATTCCGATAAGATGATAGAATCCCTCGTAGCCTTCAGTGTGTTCCGGAGTTTCCCAGCGGGGAAGCATCTGAATAAACTGGTTGGCCACACGGATTGAGTTCACCATCTTGTGTTTGGCTGTGCCGGGGTGTACGTTTCTTCCCTTGATCGTCACTTTAGCTGAAGCGGCGTTGAAATTCTCATATTCGAGCTCGCCTACCGCTCCGCCGTCCATGGTATATGCGAAATCACATCCGAATCGCTCCACGTCGAACTTATGAGCTCCTTTTCCTATCTCTTCGTCCGGGTTGAAGGCAATACGTATCTTGCCGTGCTTTACTTCTGGCGATGCCTGAAGGCGTGCCACAGCAGTGAGTATTTCCGCTATGCCGGCTTTATCGTCTGCTCCAAGCAGTGTGGTGCCGTCGGTGACGATCAGGTCCTGACCGATATAGTTGAGGAGCTCTGGAAATTCATCCGGGCTGAGATAGATGCGGAGTTTCTCATTAAGAGTGATTGTAGTGCCGTCATAGTTCTCAACGATTCTAGCGTTGACGTGGCGTCCGCTCATGTCGGGGGCCGTGTCCATATGAGCTATGAAGCCTACGGTCGGCAGATCTCGGTCGGTGTTAGCTGGCAGGGTCGCCATCAGGTAACCGTTGTCGTCAAGTGTAATGTCTTCAAGACCCATTTCTTCCACAAGAGTCTTGAGATGACGGGCAAAAGTCATCTGCCCCGGAGTGGAGGGGGTGAGGTTGGTCTCTTCGTCGCTTTGGGTGTCGAATTTTACAAATTCTAAAAATCTGTCGGTTACTGTCATGGTGATCAAATTGATTAGCGATTCTTATTCACGCGCAAAATTACAAAATTTATGTGATATTTCCAAATTGAATTTCAAACTATTTGCTCAATTATATCGTAGTCTCCTTGTGATTTTTAAATATTTTGCTTTAAATTTGTCGGATTACGATTATTTTCTTAATTTTGCGAAGTAATTTCTTACGCCCGCCTTTTGAAAAGCAAACAACAAATGAAACTGAAAAGAATCGCAACTTTGGCTTCTATGGCCATGATCTGCCTGGCTGCCCATGCAGTTACTTCCGATGCCATACCGCAGAAAGAAACTGAAGACCATATTGTGTCGCTCGATCTCGAGGCTCGTCTTGACTGGCAGATGGATCTGCACAAAGGTAAGCTTGATCGGGCTCAGACAGGTTTCATCGGAAAGTATATAGCTCTTAAGGCTCATGGTGAATTAACCGAGGGTCTGACCTATACCTGGCGCCAGCGGTTCTCCAGGACTCCGAAAGACCACACATTCTGGGATCAGACCGATATTCTTGATCTGAATTATAAATTCGGAAGATTTGATATCGGTGCCGGTAAGCAGGTGGTGCTCATAGGCGGCTACGAGTATGATAGGGCTCCTATCAACCTGATGTGTCCTAATCTTTTCGTAGCAAATGTGGCTTGCTACCAGTTTGGCGTATCCGGTGGCTACCAGCTTACGGCCAATGATCATCTTGCTTTTCAGATCTCCCAGAGTCTGTTTGCTACCCCGCAAGACCGCAATCTTTATGCCTACAATCTTATGTGGCGAGGCGGTCATAATCTGTCGGACCACCTCCGGCTCGAAACCATCTGGTCTGTCAATGAAGTGGAATACCTGAAGGGGAAGTTCTGCAACTATGTGGCATTGGGCAATAAACTCGTTGTTAATAATAAATTTACGGTTCTTGTGGATCTTATGACAAGGACTTATCCTGACAATAATCCATTTAAGAACAATACCTTCATGGGAGAATTCGCGTGGGACATCAATCCCGGATGGAAGGTCACCGCCAAACTCTCATACGACTGCAACCGAGGTGTGAATATGACGGATAAGACAGAGATCGCACGTGGCTCCCAGCTCGTGATTGGGGGAGTGGTAGGCGAGTGGTATCCTATACGAAAAGGGAAACATCTGCTGAAGGTTCATGCGGCGCTTTTCGGATCGTATGGAAGCAATTATAATCCTTCCGACCTTATGCAGAAAGATACAATGTATGGTTCGGTCGGTGTTACGTGGCATATGAATCTTTTAAACCTCAAATAAACGATGGACTCTGCCAATGAAGCTCCTGATTCCGGCGTGACTACCGGACAAAAACCGGAAACCGGTGGAAAGACTTATGTCAAGGGAGTCATATGCCTGATGTGGATATTTGTTATCTTCGGAGCCATAGCTTTCAAAATGGGAGTGGCTCCAATGATGAAGACCATGATGGCTACTGCGCACGATCTTCTCCTCAACACATGTTTCTTCCTGATGGCCGTATGCGTGCTTACCGGGGCGCTCGGCCGTATCCTTGTGGAGTTCGGAGTGGTGGCCATGCTTCAGAAGATTCTTCATCCTATAATGAAACCTATCTTCAATCTCCCCGGCGTCGCATCGCTTGGAGGTGTCATGACGTTTCTTTCAGACAATCCCGCCATCATAACGATCTCAAAAGACAAGGAATTTGCCCGCTATTTCAAGAAATACCAGTTCATATCGCTTACAAATTTCGGCACCGCGTTCGGAATGGGACTTCTTGTGATTATCTACATGATAAGTCTTGGATATACGGTCGAGCCTCTTATTGGATTTGTCGGAGCAATCGTAGGATGTATTGTTTCCACGAGATGTATGCAACGTTTCATACTCCGTTCTCATCCGGATTACCGAGACATGGAAGCAATTGATGAAGTGTATGATGAGATTAAGAAAACGGAAGAAGAGGGAAAAAACAAGGAGGAATCTCTGTTTACAAGGATTCTCAACGCTGTTCTTGACGGTGGCAAAGGCGGTGTTGAGGTCGGTCTTGCCATAATCCCCGGTGTTCTTGTCATCTCAACTCTCGTGATGATGCTTACTTTCGGTGCCGGTCCCGATGGATACGATGGAAGCGCATATCAGGGAGTGGAGCTTCTGCCGACACTTGTTGGGAAGGTTAACGTTGTGTTTGAATGGCTGTTCGGTTTCCATGATCCCCATCTCATAGGATTCCCGATCACTGCTCTCGGGGCTGTAGGCGCCGCACTCGGACTTCTTCCTAAATTCATGGCCGAGGGATGGGTAGACGGCAACGCCATATGTGTCTTTACTGCAATAGGAATGTGCTGGAGCGGCTACCTGAGCACTCACACGGCGATGCTTGACTCTCTCGGCTATCGCAGCCTTACATCCAAGGCTATACTCGCACACACCATCGGTGGACTTGTGGCGGCCGTAGTGGCGCATATCCTTGCAATGCTGATCCTGTAAGGTCTTACTTTGTGAGACTTCACATAAAATATAGGTGAATTTTATATAAATATTGTACAGTCGATTCCTGAAAGTTGGAATCGACGTTTTTTTTTTGTAATTTTGTGTCGGCGTCGGACTGTTTTTCCGATTGCTTCCGGAATGTCCGGATTTTAATGATTCACCTTTGATGATCAGATTATGAGAACAGAAGAAGAACTCGACGGGGTTACACTCCTCGGAAATCAGGGAACAAAGTATCCCACCGACTATGCTCCTCATTTGCTGGAGACGTTTGAGAACAAGCATCCCGAAAACGAATACGTGGTGCGCCTTGATTGTCCTGAATTCACTACGCTATGTCCTAAGACCGGGCAGCCTGATTTCGGACATATTAAGATATCCTATATCCCGCGTACCCGGATGGTGGAGAGCAAGAGCCTGAAACTCTATCTCTTTTCTTTCCGCAACCATGGAGACTTCCATGAAGACTGTGTCAATATTATAATGAAGGATCTCCGCGATCTTATGGACCCTCGATACATAGAAGTGAAAGGACTTTTTATGCCAAGAGGAGGAATCTCGATCCATCCGTTTGCCAACTGGGGAGATTCCGAGCATGAGGAAATGGCGCGTTTAAGAAGAATGACTCAACTTGATTTCTGAGATGAAAGATTCCGTTATAGTACTTAGCGGTGGAATGGATTCCACTACATTGCTTCATGACCGTAAGGATCAGATAGCTTTGGCCGTAACATTCGACTATGGCTCGAAGCATAACGCGAGGGAGATAGAATGCGCGCGTAAGAACTGTGACATGCTTGGTATCGAGCACATCGTCATTCCATTGGAATTTATGGGGCGATACTTTAAATCGTCGCTTCTGATCGGAGGCGAGGAGATTCCTGAAGGTCATTACGCTGATGAGAACATGAAGTCTACAGTGGTCCCTTTCCGCAATGGAATCATGCTTTCCATAGCCGCGGGACTTGCCGAAAGCCGTGGGTTGAAGAAGGTGATGCTGGCGAATCATGGTGGTGACCATGCCATCTATCCTGACTGTCGGCCTGGATTTGTGGATGCAATGAGCGAGGCAATCAAGCAGGGAACATATGATGGAATAGTAATTGATGCTCCTTATACTAACATCACCAAAAGCGACATAGCCCGCATAGGAAAGAGAATCGGTGTTGACTATAGTCTTACTTATTCCTGCTATAAGGGTGGTGAGAAACATTGCGGAAAGTGCGGCACGTGTGTCGAGCGCATGGAGGCACTGCGCGATGCCGGGATCGATATTAAGGATTAAGACTGAAGAGTTAAGAGATTATATGTATTACGTTAAGAAAAGACTTGAGATATCGGCTGCCCATCGTCTGAATCTTCCATATCAGAGTAAGTGTGTCAATATCCACGGACATAACTGGGTGATCACTGTTGAGTGCCGGGCGAGGAAACTCAACGAATCAGGCATGGTGGTGGATTTCACCAGAATAAAGGAACTCGTAGCCGGGACACTTGATCACGCTGTGCTCAACGATGTACTGCCGTTTAATCCAACTGCGGAAAACATAGCAAGGTGGATCGTGGATTCTATTCCGGAATGTTATCGATGCGAGGTGCAGGAATCGGAGGGAAACGTCGCCGCATACGAGGAGGACTGAGATGAGAAAGATTAACGAGATATTCTATTCCCTTCAGGGAGAAGGGCATCATACGGGCTATCCGTCGGTGTTCATACGTTTTTCAGGCTGCAATCTGCAGTGCCCTTTTTGCGATACACGTCATAACGATGGCGTAGCGATGACAGATACAGATATCGTACATGCCGTCAATCTGTATAAGGCCGATTGGGTGGTTCTTACGGGAGGTGAACCCTCGTTGTGGATAGATGCTGACTTCATCAGGCTTCTTCATCAGGCTACAGGTAAGAAAATCGCCATCGAGACTAATGGGACAAACCCTCTTCCGGAGGGAATCGACTGGGTTACTGTGTCTCCGAAGACTGACATAGCCGATATGATAGGCGATCCGAAAGTGAGGGTGGAGCATGCAGATGAGATAAAGATCGTCGATGTCGGTCAGGATCTTGAGGGGTATTTCGATCTTCCGTGCCGCACAGAGAAGACGCTTATGTATCTGCAGCCATGTTATGTTTCCGATGCCAGGACAAGGGAATCAAACACCTTGCGCACGGTCAGGAGAGTACTTCAGGATCCTCGATGGACACTGAGTCTCCAGATCCATCGTTATCTCGGAATCCCTTGATGTATCATGAGCGGAAACCGGTGTGCTCTATGAGTAAGCCATCCCAGTCTTGAAGGGTGCAGAAAATCTTTGATCGGATTGTCGCCCACATAATGAAATTCGCTTGCTCCGGCATATTTCTCCATGACGAGGAGAAAGTTGTCGGGGCTCGTCTTGTCATGACCTGTCTCTTCAGAAATAAAAATATCATCATCGTCGAAGAAAACGTCAAGACGTGCCGCCGCTATCTTGTTGCGCTGGGTTACGCTTCTGCCGTCGGTGATGAGTATTGTCCTTATATCCGGATCATTCCTAAGTTGCGTCAGAAGCTGAAGCATGGAAGGAGAGGCATGATAGATCGACGGATCTGGAAAATGGTTTCTGAATTCCGCAACAATTCTTTTCATATCGACGGAATCTGACATGCCGTATTCGTCAAGAAGTGCTTCAAGTGCGGAATAGTGGTTGCTTCTTGTAAAGACTGCCGATTCCATGCCGGAGACAATTCTTTGCTCCGGAAATAATGGCAATCTCCGGTGTAGCATATCCGCAACGTGTCGGATACCGCTTCTTAGGAAAAGGACCTCCGGCACTATGGTATCGTCGAGGTCGAAACCTACAACTTTTGTCATTTCGCCACGCGTATGATTCTGGCTCCCTGAATTCGTTTCACATTTCTCTTCACGTAGTTCTCGAAAGGAAGTTCCTCAAGCGTGACAGCATCTTTGGATGGAGATAACTGAATGATAAGCAGTCTGTCGCCGTCACGTGTCAGAATTCCCATTTCCCGGCTGTCGAGATTAAAATCAGGGGTGAGCAGGAAAAAGATGTCTCCGTCCTTGGCCTGCTGCTTGAATTTGTTAGGATTGGTGAGGTCTCCGTTTGAAATATATGGAATCTGATGGTTTCTGAATCCCATCTCAAGCATCTTCAGCCTTTCGTAGTTCTTCTCGTCGGCAAAAGCCTTGAATGAATCTCTGTGATGGGAGATGTAGTCGATGGATTTTTCTTTTTTTCTTGCGGCCAGTCCGTCAAGATTGAAAGTGACATCGGTCACGTTGCCTCGGAAAATATTGTCGGCAATCCAGTCTGAAGGATAAAGGAAGCGCGATACGAAATCAGTTGCCTCTCCCTTTTTGTACATAATGTTTTCGTATTTATCAGCGAAATCACGCCAGTTTGGCGCTGATGAAGTTTCATAGGCCTGTGCGAGCGCTATGCACGTCGAGATAAAGCCCAGAGGTGTGAATGAATGGGCGTTAACGGAAAACTCAATGGTATCGGCCTCAAGGATTTCAGATCTCAAGGATGACGGTGAGCCTACAAGTTTCTTTGCAAAAAAAGCTACTCTGCCGGCAGGCTGAAGTTCTTTTAGTTCCTCGCTCGAGAGAAGGGTATTTATTAGGGTTGTGTCGGTGTCGCAGTGGAATGTTACGTTTTCGTAAGCTTTCGACTCGACCGATACTAAGAGGATTATTAATATGGATAAAAACCCGTAAAGTTTCATATTGATAATAATTTTTCCATTACAAAATTAGGAAAAAAAGTTGGATTGAGCAAATGAGTGCGGACAAAGAAGACAATAAAAAGGCCGGAAGTTTCGATTGAACGCTTCCGGCCTATGCTTATTAAGTTTTTATGTCTTACTTGGGAAGATTGAAGACGGTTGATATTTCGGTCATCTGTGCGTCTGACATTCCTTCAGGTTCGAATCCCATGTTGCAGGCACACATAAAGATATTGGCGCTCTTGTTGAGTACATCGATCTGATCGAATGCCGACATGATGTCGGTGTCAACAGCGAATACACCATGCTTTTCCCACATCACTACGTCGTAGTCATCATCGATGGCTTTAATTGTGGCCTCTGCGAGATCGTTGGAAGAGGGAAGCATATAGGGCACTATGCCGAGACCGCGCGGAGCGAAGGCTTTTGTCTCGGGAATCATAGACCAGAGTATCTTTGTAAGCACGTCCTTCTTAAGGTATTCGGGATTGTGTGTCATGGCTACCAGTTCGATCGGATGGGTATGGAGGCTTGCCTTATAGTTGGAGCCTTTTCCGATAAGGTAGTTGTGTACGGCAAGATGCGAGGGGAGCTCGGAGGTCGGCTTTACCGGCTTGTCTGCCACGATCTCATAGCTTGCGCAGTCGTCGCATATGCGGATTATAGAGCCGTTGTCCATGGGCCAGCGGGCGAGGTCGCGCATACGCATCTGGGTACCCTTGCAGTAGAACCAGCATCCTTTGAGATGGGGAAGTGTAAAGCCGATTGGGAACGGACCGGCGATTGCAGGCATTGCCTTGATTTCGTCAGTGATGTGTTCGGTCACGTTTACAGTGATGTTTCCGCCGTTGCGTTCCGCCCAGCCTTTCTGCCATAGATAGCCGGCTGCCTCGGCCACCTGCCCTACCTGATGGGCCAGACCGGGATTATTATCTAATACTGATGACATGTTGTTATGTTTGATTAAAAGGTTTATTGTTTGATTGGTTTATGAGGAGATAATTGTTAATTGTTCTTTCAGATTAGCTGAGGAAGGAAGCATGAGATCACAAGGACTATGATGCCCACCACAAGCACGCCGATGGTCTTTTTAGAGCATCCCTGCCACTCCTTGAGGATTATACCCCAGAGATTGGAGAATACCACATTCAGAGCCATAAGGATACAGAATGAGAGAGTCATTAGCGTCGGGGAATCCACGAGATAGCCTTTTCCGATGGAAAGACCGAAGAACTGGCTATACCAGAGACCTCCGGCAAGAATACAGAAAAGGACGTTGTTGACAAGCACTTCCTTCTTGGCATAGTCTCCCCACGTGTGGTTCTTCTGGTTCTGATAGAAGCAATAGATGGCGTTGGTCACGAATCCTCCGAGGGTCACAAGGAAAGTCGCCGGAAGAGTTTTGTAGCTGTCGGGTGTCAGTTCTCCGAAATTGATATCGGCGCCGAATGCGAGTCCGACGTTGAAGCATCCGCTCATGAAGCCGCACAGAAGTGCGATGACGATTCCCTTGGGGAAGTTGAAGTCTTTCACGGCTTTCTTCTTTTCTTCCTCGCTGAGTCCGCTTGCCTTCATACCGCCTGCGATGCCGATGATTGCGATTCCTATAAGGGTGACTATAACTCCGATAATCACCGATAATGTCAACTGTGAAAGAGGATCGTTTTCAGGGAAGAATACCTGCAGGAGCACAGGACCCATGATCGTTCCGAGACCGGCACATGTGCCTAATGCGATCGATTGCCCTAAAGCGACACCGAGGTAGCGCATGGAAAGACCGAATGTAAGGCCTCCGACACCCCAGAGCATTCCGAAGAGTATCGTCATCCAGAGACTGAATGACGGGGTTGTGGAGAAGAGCTCACAAAGAGTATGTCCTTCCGGTACGGCGAGCATTGCTCCCAGAAGCGGAAGGAGGAGGAACGCGAATACCGCCTGAACCATCCAGTATGATTCCCAGCTCCAGTCCTTGATCTTGTTGATAGGTACATAGCAGCTCGACTGGAAAAATGAGCCGATGGCTATGATGAGTAGTCCAAGGAATATCATAATAAGTTGTTGGTTATAAGTTGTCAGATTTCAGTTGTCCGGGTATGGAGGAAAGATCCAATATACCTATGATACTAATATATCATAGGATATGAAGCAAGCCTTCATATCCTATGATATATGTTATGTTTGTAATGATCAACGCTTTGAAGTTACGTCAGCCTCATACTTCTCGATCTCCTTGATGTAGGATTCGCCGACGGGAACGTTGTTGTTGAGGCAGAACATGTCGTATACGGCGTTCCAGGGGAGGTTCTTGCACTCCTCGAGGAGAGCGAGACGCTGGAAATACTTGCCTTCGAGCTCGTAGTTGCGGAGTGTGGTGACAGGCTCGAGAAGGGCACGGAGCATACACTTCTGTGCTGCGCGTGAACCGATCACATATGCACCGATACGGTTGAGGGTTGCATCGAAGTAGTCAAGACCGTAGTGTACGCGGTTGAGAGCGCCTGCACGAACGATTTCGCTGAAGAGGTCCATTGTGGGATCGTCCATAATGGTCACGTGGTCGGAGTCCCAGCGGATGGGGCGGGATACGTGGAGCATAAGTTCAGGCACGAAGAGAAGCATAGCGCTTACCTTGTCGGCAACGCTCTCGGTCGGGTGGAAGTGGCCGGTGTCGAGAGTGATCATCATGTTCTTCTGCGCAGCGTATGCGGTGTAGAAGTCATTGCTGCCTACAGTATAGCTTTCAAGACCGATACCGAATACCTTTGATTCTACACAGTCTTTCATCATGTCATAGCGGTGCTCGAAGATCTGGTCGAGAGAGTCCTTCAGAAGTTCGCGGTAAAGTGAACGGTTGAGAGTTATGTCCTTGCTGCCGTCATGAACCCATGTGTTCATGATACAGGGATCGTTCTGAGCCTCACCGATGGCCTGGGAGATGGCGCGGCAACGCTTAGAGTGTTCGATCCAGAAATCGCGGATGCTCTTGTCGGGGTTAGAGAGCGAAAGATCACCGCTCTTGGAGTGAGAGAATGATGTGGAGTTGAAGTCAAGCTTTATGTCGTTTGCCTTTGCCCATTCAATCCAGCTTTCAAAATATTCGGGTGTCACTTCGTCGCGGTCAACGTATTTGCCCTTGAAGTCACCGTAGATCTCGTGGAGGTTGAGACGATGCTTGCCCGGGATAAGGCTCATTGCATAGAGCACATCAGCACGGAGTTCGTCGATATTGCGTGCGCGGCCGGGATAGTTGCCGTTGACCTGGATACCACCGGTCAGGCCACCTTCACGGGGCTCGAAACCTGTCACATCGTCAGCCTGCCAGCAGTGCATGCTGAGGTGGAAATCCTGCATCTGCTGCAGTACTTTGTCAGTGTCCACGCCGATTGCGGCATATCTTTCCTTGGCCACTTCATAGGCCTTGCGGATGAGTTCTTCTTTCATAATGTATAAATGATTATTGGTTAGTTGGTTTATTTGCTTGGGTTATATGTCACTGTTTCGGTAGAATTTATAGCCACTTTGCGCATGTCCTTTAGCGATGAGAGCGACTTGCATGCGCGCAGCTGCATCAGCACGTTTCCGAGAGCTGTACATTCAGCCGGTCCGGCCACAACAGGAATTCCCAGACCGTCGGCTGCCATCTGCATCAGATGCTTGTTGCGGGATCCTCCACCTATCACGTGCAGTCGTTTGATCTCTACTGGCGATATTTCACGCAGCCATTCAGTGATCTCACCGTAACGGTTTGCCAGACTGCGGTATACCACACGGATATAATCAGCCGGGGTCTCAGGCTTCGGCTGGCCGGTCTTCTCGCAGTATTCGTCGATTGCCTTGGTCATGCTTGTGGGGTTGGCGAAGGCGGGATCGTCAGGATTGACGATGCTCGGACAGTCGCTTTCAAGATATAGAGCTGCGAGTTCGGAAATGTCTGATGGAGCATCCTTGAATTCCTCGCGGCAGCGCTCGAAAAGCCAGAGTCCTGTGATGTTCTTGAGCACCCTTATAGTGCCGTCGACTCCGCCTTCGTTTGTGAAGTTGTATTCAAGGCTTTTCTCAGTGATGATGGGGCCTTCGTTTTCGATGCCGAGGAGCGACCATGTTCCGCAGCTCAGATAGGCGTAATCCTTGTCCGGTGTCGGCACGGCTGCCACGGCAGAAGCGGTATCATGTCCGGCCACAGCCACCACCGGTACTTCTCCGAGTCCGGTAAGCTCGGCGAGTCTTGGAATAAGGGTGCCGATTTCTTCTCCCGGTTCGATCATTGGGCCGAATTTGGAGCGTGGAAGTCCTATCTTGGCAAGAAGCACTTCATCCAGGTCACCTGTATTCGGGTTTAGAATCTGTGATGTGGAAGCCACTGTGCGCTCTGTGACCGCTTTGCCTGTCAGCATGTAGGAGAGGGCGTCAGGCATGAAAAGAATCTTGTCTGCGTTGTCGAGAACTTCCGGATTGTTCCGGCGTATGGTATCAAGCTGGAAAAGGGTATTGAAGTCCATGAACTGGATGCCGGTCTTGGCATACACCTCTTCTTTTGGCATTTCTTTACAGAAGCGCTCTACAGCTCCTGCAGTGTGAGTGTCACGATAGCAGTATGGAAGGCTGGCGATGCTTCCGTCCTTAAGGAAATATGCTACGTCGCATCCCCATGTGTCGATACCTATGCTTTTGAGCTTCGGCTGTCCGGGCATTTCCGCGAGGATTCCGGCGCACTTCTTCATCGACTCAAGGATGTGCTGATATATCAGGGGAAGGTTCCAGTATTGGTGCTCGCCTATCGGGAGCATAGGATAATGGTAGCGTGCTATTTCCTGCATGTCTACTTTTTCTCCGTCGAAAGAAGCGAGGATGGTTCGTCCGGATGTGGCGCCGAGATCGACGGCGAGATGATATGTCTTAGTCATTTTCCGGAATCAGTCAAGATGGAACACTTCTTTGATAGGTATGGTGACGGGAGAGTTGTCGGGATTCACCTCCATGATGTCGGCCATGAAGTCCCACCACTTACGTGTGATCTCATCGGCGGCCTCGGCATCCTGCGAATTGGATTCGCCTACCACTTCCTGATATCCGAAAAGTATGTTGGTGTCTTTGTCCCAGTATATTGAATAGTTCCTTACACCGGCTTCTTCGAGTTTCTGCTTGAGTTCAGGCCATAGCTGGGCATGGCGCTTTTCATACTCGGCTTCGAAGCCGGGCTTTAGAAACATTTTGAATGCGAATCTTTTCATGGTGTTTCTGTTTGGTTATTGGTTAGTCTGATATGGTTAAGTTATTAAGAGAAGCAAGAGGGATAATCAATGTCTCCGCTTACTTCTCTTGCAAAGTTAATAAAATTTCTTGAGAATATTAAAGAAAAGTGAATTTTTTTGACTTGTGAGATGTTAAAATTCCAAAAATTCAGTCACTCCGGCTTTCGTACTCAATGGGATGCTCTCGTTGTTGACGTTTATTATGATGTCGGCGTCGATTATTGGAGTAATACGCAATGACGAGACGTTCCCGTCTTTCCATTCAATGTCTGCAGTCGCTCCTGTTCGGGTACGCAGACCTGTCACCGATCCCTCTTTCCATTGCATCGGAAGTGCCGGCAGAAGGGTGATCGACTCCGGTGTGGACTGCAGTATCATTTCGGCAACGCCGGCGGTACCCCCGAAATTCCCATCGATCTGGAAGGGGGAATGCGCGTCAAGAAGGTTGGGATAGGTACCTCCTCCCTTGCGCTTGTCCGGCCCCTGATACTTATCGGGACTTACATACCTGAGAAGCCTGCGGTACATTGAATACGCTTTGTCTGAGTCTGCGAGCCTTGCGAGAAGATTGACACGCCAGCCCGTACTCCATCCCGTAGTGTTCTCACCCTTTATCTCGAGAGTCCTTGCAGCTGCTTTGGCGAGTTCCGGGGTCTTGTCAAGTGAGATATGGTGCCCCGGATAGAGCCCGTAAAGATGAGACTGATGTCGGTGTTGCGGATCCTGCTCCTTGAAGTCGGCGGCCCATTCCTGAAGCTGTCCGGCGTTTCCTATTTTATAAGGAGCGATCTTGGCGAGAGCTGTATTGATCTCTTCTACGAGGTCTGCGTCTGTGTTTAGGGCGATCGCAGCGTCGCGGGTATCTGAGAGACATTGGCGAATCATGGCGATATCGGCATATGCGCCAGCGGATGTGGCCGCCGGTTTTCCGTCGGGAGCGATGAAGTTGTTTTCCGGAGAGGTTGATGGCGATGTGATGAGGTTGCCGTCTTTGTCCTCAATCATCCATCCGAGGCAGAATTCTGTCGCACCCTTAAGGGTGGGATAATACTCGCGCAGGAAGTCGAGATCGCGGGTGAAAAGGTAGTGTTCCCAAATGTGTGATGCTATCCAGGCTCCTCCCATATTCCAGTTTGCCCATTGAGGATCACCGCTGTTCATACCTACCGGATTGGTTATGGCCCATATGTCGGAATTGTGTCCGAGACACCATCCGCGGTCCACACCGTAATATTCCCTTGCGGTATCTTTGCCTGTAGCCGGAAGCTGCTTAATGAAAGAGAGAAGCGGCATATGGAGCTCACTCAGTCCTGTCACTTCCGCCGGCCAGTAGTTCTCCTCCACGTTGATGTTGGTGGTGTAGTTGGAGCTCCATGGCGGCAGGAGGTATTCGTTCCAGAGTCCCTGAAGGTTTGCCGGGACGCGAGGAGTCCGGGAGCAGCTTATCAGCAGGTAGCGACCATAGTTGAAATAGAGTTCCTCGAGGTCAGGATCAGAGGCTGAATTATCGGTATAGTTTTTCAGCCTTATGTCGGTCGGCATCTCGTTTAGTTCCGCGGGAGATTGGCCGAGGTCGAGGTTAACACGCGAGAACAGTGCAGTATAGTCTGCTATATGGTCTTTAAGTATATCGTTGAAGGCCTTTTTTTCAGCTCTTTCCGCCTTTCTTGAAGCTATAGCCCTGTAATCTTTACCATGAGTAGCCGGATTTTTGTCTGCACCGTTGAAGCTTGTTGCTATCGCTGCTATGATGACCGTCTCGGTTGCACCTTTCACTATAAGAGTTCCGTCTTTTCCCGGAGTGATGGTTGCTCCAGGTGCGATTGCGCGAATGTCTGTCCGGAAACGTATTCCGCGTGTCTCATCGTATTGCATTTTCCGGTCAGCCGGCATATCAACGTAACTCGGAAGAGATGAGTATGAGGCGTTTCCCTCAGCAATGATTCCTTTAGTAGAGGAGCTGACGTCTACATTTTTGATCGGAGACTCGAAAGAAAGTGTAAAGTCGATCTGATGTTCCGCAGTGATCCTAATAGCGATAATGCTATCCGGAGCGGAGGCTATATATTCGGTAGTGATTTCGTTACCCCCTTTGGTATATGTAACTTTCGCGGTTGCGTCAGCTATATTTAGTCGTCTTGAATAATTGGTCGCTTCGCTTTTATCTGCAAAGTCGATGAAGATGTTGCCTATAGGCTGGTAATTGTTGGTATAGTGTCCCTGTACTTTCTTCTGTAGTTTCTGGGCGAGTTGATAGTCTCCTGCATCGAGAGCGGCGCGTATTTCGGGAATAGCTTTATATGCACCGGGGGTATATACGGCTGTATCCGGTTCACCGGTCCAGAAGGTAATATCATTGAGTGATATCCTCTCCCGCGATGGATTCCCGTAGATGATACCTCCCTGAGTCCCGTTGCCGATCACGAAGGTCTCTTCGAAGAAATCCGCGGGGCGATCGAAATATATGATGGGAGTCGCTGATGAGGCTGTCAAAGCCGATATTGCAATTGTGGCTGATGCCAGAAATGAAATTAGTTTCATGGCTTAGATTTTATTTTCAAACATACGGATGCAAATTTAGTGAAAAAAAACGGGAACGGCAATAAGAAGTGAACCGGCGGAAATGATTTTGTGTTGTGTAATTGTTTTTTTTTCACTAAATTTGTGTCCAAAAGTGTGATGAAGACACTCTTCGGTAGAGAAAAAAATCTCTCTTTAACGCTTACTTTAGATATTTTAATTCGTAAATAAGTTAAAAACAACTTCAATATATGAAGAAAAAAATGCTTTTCTGCCTCTTGGCTTTGATGATGTTTTGTCCGATTCTTGCCGGGATCCCAGAGGATTTTGATGTATATCTGCTGATCGGGCAGTCAAACATGGCCGGGCGTGGTCCTTTAGAGGCAAAGGATACTACGGATGTAATTGAGGGAGTCTGGCTCCTGAATGCTGACGGAGTTCCCGAACCTGCTGTAGCACCCCTCAACCAGTATTCCACCATTCGTAAGGAACTGTCTCTGCAAGGTTATAATCCGGGCTGTGAGTTTGGACGGATAATGCATAAGGAGACAGGTCGTCCGATCCTTCTTGTGGTCAATGCAAGGGGAGGGTCGCATATAGCGGAGTGGCAGCCTGATAATTCCAACGGCTATTTCAAGGACGCTGTCAGCCGCACGCAGAAGGCGATGATGTATGGAAAGCTGAAAGGCATTCTTTGGAATCAGGGAGAGACTGATGTTCAGATGAAGACATGGGACTATCCTGAAAAGTTCAGCCTGATGATTTCCGCATTGCGCAAGGAACTCGGATCCGACGCTATTCCGGTTGTGATCGGTCAGGTAGGACGCTGGAACTGGGCGGATAAGGGAGACATTGAGAAATTCAATGACTCTATAGTGCCTGCTGTCTCGAAGCTTGTGCCGGACTGCTCGTATGTGAGCAGCAAGGGTCTGGAGAGGCGATTCAAGGATAAGGAACGCGATCCTCATTACGGACGGGAAGCGCAGATTGAGCTCGGACGTCGCTATGCGGAAGCGATCAAGTCCTTTCTACCCCAGATTAAATAGTCAAGGTTGACAAGATAAAATATTATAAGTCTGGCTCAATCATGACAAAACAGAAATAAACACAATCAAACTTAAATCAAATACAACATGAAAAGATTAGTTCTTTCTTTCTTGACTGCAGCATGTGTCTTTGGAGCCATGGCTCAGGATGCGGAAAAATCATGGACCGGCACATGGGCCACAGCCGTTGAGTTTACAGGACCAGGTGACATGCCGAAGTCGAGTCTTTCGAACCGTGCGCTACGCGAGATAGTGCAGGTGTCCATACCCGGCGACGTGCTCCGTATGCAGCTCAGCAACATCCACAG
>JAIEBK010000127.1 GCA_029070945.1 Muribaculaceae bacterium | reverse complement strand
TGTCGGGGTGAGGCGACTCGAACGCCCGACCTCTACGTCCCGAACGTAGCGCGCTAACCAACTGTGCTACACCCCGAGTGCAATTTCTCAGCGGGGGTACCCGCTCAATTGCGACTGCAAAATTAATACTTTTTTTGCCAATATCCAAATTTTTCTCAAAAAATCTTCAAATCTCGATTCTGATATTCAAATATCCGACATGGTTATGAGAGTACGCTTGCAAACCATAAATCAATTATCAATTAAGAAAGGTACAGAGGATAGAGTTTCTCGATAAATCTCGGCCAGGCAAGTTCCTCCTCAAATCGTTTACGGGCAGCCGTTCCTATTGACATCCGCATCTCCTTTGAAAGAGCGAGATTCCTTATCTCATCCGCAAGCCGATGTACGTCATTCGGAGGCACGAGAATACCCTCGCGCCCTTGCGTGATGTACTCCGGCTGGGCACCGTTGTCGCTGCATATTATCGGCCTTCCTTCCTTCATGAACTCAATATTTGACAGGCCGAACGCTTCCGGACCAACTGACGGGTGGACCCCGAAATGCGACATACGTATGAATTCACGGGTGTTTTCCTTATGACGCGGCCAGTCTATCATATGCATTACTCCGGCTGTCACTGCCTTGCGCCTCAAAGAGTCCACATAGTCCGGATGACCGGTCCCTACTATACGCAGCCGCATCTTGATGCCTTTAAGCATACTCAGGGCTTCGATTATGGACTCAAGCCCCTTGTCCGGAGCAAGCCGTCCGAGATACATTGCGGTCACCGGACCTTTTAACGGCTCATCAGCCACCGTTTCGAGCTCTACATTGAGACTATTGTGAATCACGCATGAATTGATGTCATCTTCAGCATACCGTCCCTTCCAATGCCAGCTGGAGAAGAATTTATCTTTAGCAGCATTTGAGACAAAGATCAGATGATCTACGTTTCGGTATACAAACCTATGGAAAGGAGTTCTTCCGGCACGCCTGACATAATGTCGGGTAAGCACTACCCGGATATCATGTCTGCCAAGAAGCCTTCTCGCCGTCAGAGCCGCGAATGCATCGCGGGTACTGTGGCAGTGCACGGTTGTAGCAGTCCGGGATTCATTGAGCACATCGCATATTCCCTTCACTGCCTGATACGACATGAAACCGCCAAGCGGAGCGAAACGGACTTCTATTTCATGGCGTCTGAAGACATCGTCGACAGCTCTTGCGTCACGGGTGATTACAAGCACGTCATCGCCATGATCACGGCAATGACGGCATATGTCGAGGGCATATCTTTCAACGCCCGACCACATTACAGAAGAAAGGACATGGATGATCCTCATCCCGCTCTCAGATGTTTCGGTATCAGTTGCGCGCTGCAAGCATCACGGAGAGGTCGGCCGACGGAAGTCCGGTATAACTTCCTACAAGTTTGTCTACGAGTTTACCGTGATAAGTCACAATTCCTTGCTGAACTCCTTCATTAGTAGAGATCATGCTGTCGAATCCTTCTTTCAGACGCAATTCCTCAAAGAAGTTCACCAGAACATTGCTCAGAGCCATGGCCACCGTACGCGGCACGGACACAGATGGATGAGACTCCTTGAAGTCGAGGACATACGCGCTGTCCTTCATCACAGCAGAAAGGTTTTTCGGGAATTCGAAAGGACGTGTCGTGGTGCCAAGCAGTATCACGTCGGCAGTCTTAACCTTATTATAGAGCACTCTCGGATGTATCATTATCGTCTGTATCTGCGGACCGCATACCTCACGGGCAACAGCCAGCATCGACACATCATTGTTGACCACCGATACCTGAGCACCCATGTTGAGCGCGGCCTTAGCTGCAGAATAAACATCGGTACCATCTCCGATGATAAGGACCTCACAGGGATTTATGCCGGCCACACTTGCGAGAAGGACACCCTTGCCACCTCCAAGATAGGAGAGGTTTTCCTGAGCATACATTATGGCTGCCCTTCCGTCTATCTCGTCAATAATGTCCGCGAAGATAGGAGTGTCATTATGGCTGTACATATTGTCAAGACACCCCATGGTTATATCCATTTCCAGAAGCGCCTTGATCGAATCCTTGTCTATTAGTCCTGAAGCCATTGTACACAGAAGCGCGCTTCCGGGCTTCATCATGCGGATGTCCGCCGCCCTCAACGGTGAGAAGGAGAGCACGGTAGATGCTCCCAGAGCAGTCTGGCGGCTGACTATCTTCACTCCGTATTCGGCATACGCGTCATCGCTGAAAGAGATGTCGACTCCGGCACCTTCCTCTATAGCCACCTTAAGACCCGATGATGTCAGAAGGCCGCAGGCCTCCGGAGTGAGGAGCATTCGTGTCTCCTCGCTGTCGGGATAGTTACCGAGCATAGCTATGTCGATGCCCTCACCGTCGCCCAGCATATTGGCATGCATCAGCAGTGGTTCGAGCTCAAGGGTAGGTGTTTCTTTCTGAGTTGCTTCTTTGTTCATGGCTCTTGGTATTTTTAAGAATCAGAAAAGTCTGTAAGGCCGTAAGGCTCCACAACGGCAAAATTAACAAATTATTCCTTTTCTTCCAAATTGTCGAGGTGTTTTTTGATGAAGTCTTCTACGGTGTGTTCTATCTGACCACGGTTCTCGAGCTCATTACCTGATATTATGATCGCGGCGCGGTCGTAAAATGGTTTACGCTGTTCCATATGCCTGTGTATGGTCTCAATAATCTCCTCTCGAGGCTTACCAGCCATAAGCGGGCGTTTGTTGCCTCCCTGTATGACTCTATCGGCTATAACGTCGTCATCAGCCTGCAGGCATACCGTAAGGCCATTGCGGTTCATATAGTCCATGTTCTCGCCGAAGCATGGGGTCCCTCCACCACAGGATATTACAACATCTGTCATCTCCCCTACCTCTCGCAGCATGGCGCCCTCAATGCGTCGGAACTCGGCCTCACCCTTTTGTGCGAAGATATCTCTGACAGTGGAATGGAAGCGCTGCTCGATATAGAAGTCAAGATCTATGTGAC
>JAIEBK010000126.1 GCA_029070945.1 Muribaculaceae bacterium | reverse complement strand
GTGGCAGCTGCGTCATTGAATGTGTATTTGGTCTTACGGTCGATACCACGGGTATAGAACTCACCATCCTTATAAGTTACCTTCAGGAGGGCACGGGTTGTATTGTGATAATCCTGATGTTTTACATCAAAGGTGTTCTCATAGCAGTACTGAGGATAAAGATTTTCTCCGTTGGCGACCGGCTTGAATTCCGCGGATTCATCCAGAACGGTTAGTTTTTTCTCATCTAAACCGATACCGTCGCCATTGGGGTCAATACCGAAATATATACGGTACATATTCTTACCGTTTTCAAAGGCGTTATTGCCGGCGAAGCGATAGCCATATAAAGCTTCTGTAATAAATCCTGTGTTATATGTAAGCCATTCGGGAGCCTCTGTTGCGTCATAACTTGAGACAAGGTTACGCGCTACATAGCTTACGGGCTCGGTGTTATCCAGTACCCATTCGATGGACTCTATATCAGATACTGATTCCATGTTGTCAGATGTAGTGACAATAACCTTAGCTACCGCACGCTCTACAAAGATTTCTGCAGCCGGATTGTTCTTTGCATCATTTTCAGTTTCCTTGATTTTTTCCTTATCTACCATAGCGAGGAAATGAACAAAGCCCGTAGGAGCAAAATTTCCGGAACCCGGCATGGTTACATAAGGAGTGTTGGTCATGAAGAAATTGTCTTTAGTGCTCAAAGAGGCTTTAGTAGTCAGCTTCATGAAATCCTTGATGCTGCCGGTAAACTTGCTGTTGTCAGAATTGAGGGTAACATCACCTGCCTCATTGATACTCATGATAGGAGTATAGTTGACAACCGCGAGCGCCCACAGATTCTCACTGGTCTCGGTTATATTTACGGGGAAAGTAACCTTCTTAATCGATGTTATCTGATCTTTATCAGGCCCCTTGTAATCAAAGGCTGCCTCAGAGACATTATAGGCTTTATAGAACGTGGCGTTGTCTTCACGACCGGTGAAGAAAATGATTCCGAGGTTGCTGACTTTATACTCGTCATCCGTTCCATCACCAAAGACATCGTTAGCACGTGTGCCGGCATTGTTAGGAAGTCCTAATGCGATGGAGATGTAGCCGGAGCCGTTAGCTTCCGTACCGGGAGTAGGCTCTCCGCTGTAATTGTCGGAGCAGGAGGCCATCATGGCCATTGCCGCTGCTCCAAAAAACCATTTGTTTAGCTTCATAGTTAATTGCTTTTTGGTTATTATTAGTATTATTTTTTTGTTTTCTGTTTGGTCACTTCAGGAGTTCGAGATTACGCTCGGCATCGTCGGTGCCGGCTTTCCGGAAGTAGCTCTCGGCTGCGTCGAAGCGTTCCTCCGCCGTGGCGATTATGCCGAGGAGGTTATAGACCTCCGGACTATTGTCGACACGCTTGAGTAGCTCCTTAGCCGTCTCGTAGTCTTCATCGAGCACTGCTGCCGTGGCTGCGTTGATGATCGCTATCTCGTTGTGAGGATAATACTTAAGAGCGGTCTGTATCACCTCGTTATATTCCGGACTACCGGGCGCGTATAGGTTTGCGACGCGGAACATCTGATTGAGCGACATCTTCTCGGGCGTGGTCTTGATCACCTCCGCCAGTTTCTGATCGTCGAGCGGCTTCAGACGCGTATGTATCGCGAATGTTGTGGCGCGCAGACGCGGGAACCATTCGGGAAGTATCTTCGTCTTGTAGAGCTTGCTGTATCTCTTGTCGTTTTTAAGCATCCACTCCTTATGGTCGTATTCCTCCGGAGTCGTCGCAGGGGCATCGATGAGCTCGAGCAGGAGCTTGCGTTCCTCTTCCGAGATCTCGTTGCTTACGAGTACCTCCTCGCGGAACTCTCCCCAGTTTTCCGGCACTGACGAATACTTCACGCTTCCTTTCGGAAGGCTGTAGCGATCAGCGAGATATTCGGCCAGAGCCTTGCTTCTTCCTGATGCCAGCTCCACGTTATGGAGATAGGGAGACTCGGGCGACGCATATCCGCATATGTTGATCTCAGCTATCTCGACGTTGGGATCGGTAAGCGCGTACTTCACGGAGTCGTCGATCATCGCGATCTGGTCGCGGTTGTCGATACGCTGTCCGTTGCGGCACTTGTAGGGATCCACGTGAAGTTCGGTGCGGTCAACCTCAAACTGGATTCTCGCGCGACCCTCATGTTTCTCTATCGGCACCTCCATCATGGCCGGAGCGGGCAGCATCCGGGCCGTCATGTTGGGCACAGGATTCTCGAACACCGGCACCGACGGACCGATCCGGCGGCCAAACTGCGTTCCGCATCCGCAGGAATCATAGACAAAAGCGAGGGTGACGTTTTTCGACTTCATCCATGGTTCCAGAGGGATACGTGCCGTATAGGGCACACTCTGCATCTTTCCGTTCTTGCGTTCCACCTCCCGGCCTATGTCGTGCTTCTTTATCTCTGGAAAGTTTTTCAGCACACCCCGGAGATAAGAGAGGTGCATGTTACGTCCGCTGACGAGCACCGAAGGGAAATCGACCGAGACGGAATCCGACGTCACCACCGGGGTTATAAACACCTGATGGTTTGACTGGAGCTTCATGCTGTCGAGCACCAGATCGGCGTTGACACTCAGGTAGTCGCCGGCCACACGCACATCGACGTTTTCGGTCTTCACTTCTTCCCGGGCCGACATCCCGGCTGCCATAAGGGCGGCAGCCGCAAAGGCTAATGCTTTTCTTATTGAGTTCATCTGATGCTTGCTTGATTAGAAAATATAAAGAACGCTGAGTCCGAGTTTTGTGATTCCGGCATAGTTGGACTGCCCCGACTTGATCTTCGCGCCACATTCGTAGCAGGGATACTGGTCATACCATATATGGTTGTATCCGACTCCGATCTCCGCCTCCACGTTCCAGTGGCGGTTGAGGATCCACTGATAGCC
>JAIEBK010000125.1 GCA_029070945.1 Muribaculaceae bacterium | reverse complement strand
ATATAAAGGGCATTATGAAGATTGTTCTCATCATCCATCTTCATCTCGTATGGAATTCCGGCCAGGAAGATATCGAGATCCCTTATGAATTTTTCCGGTTTGCCGGTACGCAGGTCCATGATGATGTCCTGCACAACTAAATCAGCCGTTCCGCGTCGTGTCTTGACGTAATATGGCAAAAGGTCGTCGAAAAGTGACTGTCTTACTTCAAGATTTGGAACCCCGAGAGTAACATAATCAGATTCAAAATCATAGTCCTTTATCGTAACGTACCCGGTCTGATAAAGCAACGCCACAGGATTGGTGCTTTTCAGGTCAAGACCTTCAAGTGCGCGCATTGGCACAACAGACGTCAATATTCCCTCTAAGTCTGCATCCACGTTTTTCAGAGCCTCGGCAATTATGGTCGCTTTTCCTGATCGTCCCCAGTAATTGGAGATACCCTTATCCTGCATGGCGTTGAGAACAGACCAAGGATTGTAGATATCACTCCCCTTCTTGGCAAACCTATAGCCGTCATAATTTTTTTTAAGGAGGTCACACGCCTGTTCGTAAGATATTCCTTTTTCTTCAGCAAAAGATCTTATTCCATCCTGAAAGTTTTCCAATAGTTCTTTCTCGGTGATTCCGCATACATCTGAGAATTCGTTTACAAACGTTATATCCCGTAGATTATTCAGGTCTGAGAAAACACTGAGCTTGCTGAACCGACTTACCCCCGTGAGAAACACAAGACGGATATGTTCTGCCGAACTCTTGAAATTGGAATAAATTGAAGCGAGCTTCGCACGATAATGCTCAAAATCATCATCCTTGTTAAGATTTCCGACAAGAGGTTTGTCGTATTCATCTACGAGAATCACCACCTGACGCCCGGTCTTTTCATGGGCTGTCTTTATTATGGTCTTAAAGCGTTGTGAATAATCCACATCCTTTACATCCACACCATATTTTTTCTCCCATCCCCTGAATAAATTGTCCAGTACCCCTTCAAGATGACCCTGACCGTCATATCTGTCGGTATTAAGATCAAGCTTAAGCACCGGGTATTCCTCCCAATCCCATTCAGCAGAGTCTATATACAGACCTTTGAACAGCTCTCTTCTTCCCTCAAAGAAATATCGCAATGTCGACAGGAAGAGGCTCTTGCCAAACCTGCGCGGACGGGCAAGGAAATAGTATCTGTGGCCCGAAGAGATAATTCTGTCTATATATTGAGTCTTGTCAACATACAGACAACCCGTCTCTATGAGCGATTTGAAATCCTGCTCTCCTATCGGATATTTAACTGTCTCTGCCATATTCCTTCTTTTTCATGCAAAGATACATTTTTTTTCGTTAGGATGCAAATAGTATAATTCATCTTTCACTCGAAAGTTCAGGATTATGTCATACGGTTATATAAGAAATTACACATTTATTTGTCGGGATAGAATTTTTGTATTAACTTTGCCGTCGAATTGGGAGCCGGAGTGCTTCCACATCTGAAAATATTATAAACAGGGGTGTCTCTATGCAGGCGCTGAATAGAGGCTGAGATTATACCCTACGAACTTGAAGCGGGTAATACCGACGAAAGGAGATTTTTATGAAACTATCTGTAAACCAAAAGGAATTCCATACGGATTCCGACCAGCTGACAGTAACAGAACTGCTCAACGAAATTCAGTCACTAAAGCCCGGCGTGGCAGTGGCGGTAAACGATAAAGTGGTGAGAAAAGTGCTTTGGGACAGCACACTTCTCGCCGAGGGAGATCAGATTACCGTTATCACTGCAGTCTGCGGCGGCTGATGAAACTCATAGCAATTACAACTCCGGACTTCAGGCAGGGAGAAGACCTTGCCATCCGCCGTCTTATCGACTGTGGATGGCACCGCGTGCATATACGTAAGCCGGAAGCGACACGGGAACAATTGTCCGTACTCATTGAAAGGATACCCGTAAAATACCGTCCACAAATCTCCCTTCATGATCACCTGGACCTGGCTGTACGCTATGGTCTTGGCGGAGTACACCTCAATAGCAGAAATCCTCTGCCTCCGGCAGGATGGGAGGGGCTGATCAGCCGCAGCTGTCACTCCATAGAGGAAATCAAACTGTACTCATGTCTTGACTATCTTACCCTCAGTCCGATCTATGACAGTTTCTCGAAACCGGGATATAAAGGCAGTTTCACTCCGGAACTGCTAAAGAAAGTAAATCTAAAAAACGTCTATGCCCTCGGCGGTGTGACCCTATCCAGACTCAGTGAACTCGAACAATCAGGGTTCGGAGGGGCGGCGATGCTTTCCGAGGCATGGAAACCAAGAATGGAGACACTACAATATATTACCCACACCGACGCAGGTATTGAAGAAGTGCTTCGCGGTGGTTGCCGCTGGGTACAGCTTAGAATGAAGGACGCTTCCGATGATGAGGTCATCAAAATGGCGGATAAAATTATTCCAATATGCAGGAAATACGATGCCACATTTATTCTCGACGACAGAGTGCATCTTGTGGGCAAAACCGGAGCAGACGGCGTACATCTGGGTAAAAAAGACATGCCGGTAAGAGATGCAAGGAAGATACTTGGGGCTGAGAAAATCATAGGAGCAACAGCCAATACGGAAGAAGACATGACAGCCGCATATGAAGCCGGAGCCGACTATATAGGATTAGGACCATTCCGCTTCACGACAACGAAAAAGGGTCTATCTCCAGTCCTCGGAATCGAAGGCTGCAGGAGGATAATGGAGTATTGCAGGAGTCACGGCATCAACATTCCGGTAGCAGCCATAGGGGGAATACTTATCGAGGACCTCCCCGCATTACTTCAGACAGGAGTGAACGGAATTGCCGTATCAGGTTTATTATTCAATTCGCAAGATAAAGAAAATACTACAAAAGAAATACTACGGATATGGACAGACTGACAATCGGCGGACATGAATTCACAAGCCGTTTATTCATCGGCACAGGAAAATTCAGTTCCAGCAAGACAATGGAGGAAGCCATCAGGGCATCCGGGGCGGAAATGGTGACTGCAGCACTGAAAAGAATTGACACTGATAATCATGAGGACGATATGCTGAGACACATTCAGCTGCCGGGTATACATTTGCTTCCCAACACATCAGGAGTCCGCAATGCAAAGGAAGCCGTTCTGGCAGCTCAGCTCGCCCGCGAAGCCTTTGAGACGGATTTCATAAAACTTGAGATCCATCCCGACCCCAAATATCTCCTGCCTGACCCTATCGAAACACTTAAGGCAACCGAGATACTTGCAAAAGACGGCTTCATAGTGCTTCCTTACATACAGGCCGACCCCGTGCTCTGTAAGCGTCTGGAGGAGGCGGGCACAGCTGCCGTGATGCCTCTTGCCGCTCCTATCGGCACAAACAAGGGGCTTGTGGTCAAAGACATGATCGAGATAATCATTGCGGAAAGCCGTGTGCCGGTGGTGGTGGATGCCGGACTGGGAGCGCCGTCACATGCGGCGGAGGCTATGGAGATGGGAGCGGATGCAGTGCTTGTGAATACTGCGATAGCGATAGCCGGAGATCCCGTCGCAATGGCACGCGCTTTTGCAAAAGCTGTGGAAGCCGGCAGGGAAGCATATGAAGCAGGACTTGGAATCACATCGGACATTGCTGTCGCAAGCAGTCCTTTAACCTCATTTTTAAGCTGATGTTTTCAGAAGTATTGGCTGCCTATGACTGGCAGAAGACAACAGTGCGCATTTTGTCGAAAACATCAGAAGATGTAGAGCGGGCCCTCTTGAAACGAAACCCGGACATTGATGATTTCATGGCCCTCGTATCCCCTGCCGCCGAGCCCTATCTCGAGAAAATGGCTGTGCTCAGCAGGCACTACACTCAGGAAAGATTCGGAAAGACCATTTCGATGTATATTCCTATGTATATAACCAATTCCTGCACCAACTCCTGCGTATACTGCGGCTTCAACCGCCACAATAGCTTCGAGCGGGTTATCCTGTCCATGGAGCAGATTAAGGATGAATGCAAGGCTATCAGGAATCTTGCCCCGTTCGAGAATCTTCTTCTCGTGACGGGAGAAAACCCAAAAGCTGCCGGTACAGATTATCTGGAAAGTGCGCTGAGGACATGCCGTCCCTACTTCAGCAACCTTTCAATGGAAGTAATGCCGCTTCCGACGGAAGATTATGAACGGCTCACACACGCAGGACTCAACGGAGTGGTCTGCTTTCAGGAAACTTACAACCGTGACAGATACAGGACATATCACCCTGCGGGAATGAAATCGAAGTTCGAATGGAGACTCAACGGATTCGACCGTATGGGGCGTGCCGGTCTTCACAAAATAGGGATGGGCGTTCTGATAGGGCTTGAAGACTGGCGCACAGACGTGACGATGATGGCTCTCCATCTGCGCTATCTGAGGAAGAACTACTGGCGCACCCGATTCAGCGTCAACTTCCCGCGCATGCGTCCTGCCGAAGGAGGTTATCAACCCAATGTAATAATGACCGACAGGGAACTCGCCCAACTGACATTTGCCTTCCGTATATTCGATCACGACGTCGACATATCCTATTCAACACGGGAATACCCGACATTCCGCGACAATATGATGACTCTCGGAGTGACCTCCATGAGTGCGGGATCAAAGACAGATCCGGGAGGCTATCATACTTATCCGCAATCTCTTGAACAATTTGAGATCAGCGATGACCGCACTCCGCCTGAGGTGGCTGATGCCATACGCCGGAACGGATATGAAGTGGTCTGGAAAGACTGGGACAAGGCATTCGACTGACTCTTTGGAAATGCATAATTCATAATGCATAAT
>JAIEBK010000124.1 GCA_029070945.1 Muribaculaceae bacterium | reverse complement strand
ATCAGAAAAAAGTTTCGGCTATATCCATAAACTTTTCTTAAAATTACCAATTCTTTCCGCCTATACCCGAAACTTTTCAAAGGTATTATTCTTAAGTAGCTGTTCAAATTAAAACGATACAATAATAACTCCTGAAAGTAGATGATCTCGTATATTCTCCACTTGCCGATTCCGGCCGCTTCGGCTTTGTCGCTCGGTCACGATGCCCGCATCGCTCCCTCTCTCCGCAGACAAATCGCCTCGGAATCGCCGGCGCGGATAATATACGTTTAATTTGACCAGCTACTTATAAAATTTGACACAACCAAATTCTTGTCTTTGTGTTAATATAGTATAACTCAACTTTTGCAAGCAAAAGCTGATGATTATAAGACTAAAACTATACCTGAAAAAACACGATAGACAATGACTACTGATTCCACAACATCAAAGACTGTAGACCTGGCGACTATGCCGCTCGGTCCGCGGCAGATATTTATTATGATTGCCGCTTCTCTCGGCCAGTTTATCGGGCAGGGACTCGCCACACTCGTCGGCATCGTCATCCCCCTGATCCAGCTCGTAGCGCATCCGGAGCTCAGTTCCGGAATACAGGGCCTTATGGGATGTATCTCGCTCATAGGAATTATGCTCGGCACAGTGGTGTTCGGGCGACTGAGCGACCGTTACGGATACCTCTTCCTCTTCCGTCTCTGTCCTCTCATCATCCTTGCCACCTCCCTGATATGCGTCTTCATTCATGCAGTTCCCGTACTGCTCGTAAGCCTCTTCCTGATGGGCTTTGCCATCGGAGGAGAATACAGTCTCGATCCGGACTATATATCCGAGCTTATGCCTGCAAAATGGCGTACATTCATGGTCGGACTCGCCAAAGCGCTTGCCTCTGCCGGAAGCGCCGTGGTGGCCATTATATGTTACGTTATGATCACTAAGTCGAAGGATCCAGCCATCTGGCCCGACCTGTTCTATATCACCGGAGCCATCGCCGCCATCATGTTCATCTCCCGTCTGTGGTTTGCCCAGAGTCCTCAGTGGCTCATGAGTCGTGGACACGCAGCGGAAGCACAGAAGGCGGTGGAGAAATTCCTCGGACCCAACGTCAGAATGATCTCCGACGTTGCTGCCGCTACATCATCCAAACCTCAGGCCAAGCCTGAAAGCATGGGTGCTTTCATAAAGGAGCATCTACGAAAAATAATACTGACCGGAGTGCCCTGGGCTTGCGAAGGACTCGGCGTCTACGGTATCGGTATCTTCCTCCCCGTGCTGATCATGAGCTTCAAGATCGACAGCCTTCCGGCCACAGCGCCGGAGATCGAGCATATCACCCACTCCGTAGGCCTCACCTTTGTGCTTACCCTCGTCATGATGCTTGGCTTCGGACTCGGACTCTATCTGCTCAAAAAGGAAAATCATGTCAGGATGCAGATAGTCGGTTTCTGGGGAAGTGCCGTCGGACTCGGACTCCTTATGGCCGCATATCTCTGCCACTGGCCCTCCTGGGTGGCTATAGCCGGCTTCGTTATCTTCGAGCTCTTCCTTAACGCAGGGCCTCACTTAATCACCTTCATACTCCCAAGCCAGGTCTACGCCATTGAGAACCGTGGCACGGGAACCGGCATCGCCGCGGGAATCGGTAAGGCAGGCGCCGTGGCCGGAGCCTTCATCATCCCTGTGCTGCTCAAGAGCGGCGGCCCTACTACCGTAATGATCGTATCGATATCCGTAATGGTCGCCGGAGCTCTGATCACTTATTTCGCAAGACCCAAGACTTCTTCTAAATAAAAAACATACCGCTATGGCTATTACAAACATAACAGCGTCGAAAACAGAGTCGAAAAGTGAACGATATGTCATGACGTTCATGAATATCGTCGTGCTTGTTCTTTCGGCGGCACTGATATCGTGGATATCCTACGACACTTTCAAAAGAATTGATTTCCTTCAGAATCATTCATACATGACCTTCCAGTTCTGGGTATGTATGGTCTTTATTCTCGATTTCTTTATCGGACTCTTCTACGCTCCGAAAAAATGGACATATTTCAAGAAACGTCTTTTGTTTCTCATTCTTTCCATTCCGGTGCTGAATATCGTGAATATGCTTCACATCACTCTAAGTCCGGACATGCTTTACTTCGCGCGGTTTATCCCGCTTGCGCGCGGTGCGCTCGCCCTGGCGATCGTGGTAAGCTATGTCTCAACGAATGCCGTGACGAGCCTGTTCGCGTCTTATATCACCATAATGCTCTTCATAGCCTACTTCTGCTCGCTGATATTCTATCAGCGTGAAGCCGGTGTGAATCCTGACGTCAATTCCTACTGGACCGCCCTCTGGTGGACGATGATGAACCTGTCTACTGTCGGATGCTCCATCTCACCAGTGACGGTGGCCGGCAAGATTGTGGCCGTGATACTCCCGATATCGGGCATGATAATCTTCCCGCTATTCACAGTCTACCTGACCGACTATGTGACGCGCTCATTCAAGAAGAACGAGTCGTCTGCCACGACACCGGCAGACCCGACATCTTCCACCTCCGGGT
>JAIEBK010000123.1 GCA_029070945.1 Muribaculaceae bacterium | reverse complement strand
GCTATCATGGCAGGGGTGGCAAGGACGGGGAGATCGCCGCTACCTATAGCCTTGGCCGTAAGGTGCTGAACTACTATAAACTTACTTCTATGGCTGAGGCCTTCCTTTAATTCATAATTCATAATGCAGAATGCATAATCGGCATCCACACGCGAAAGGACGCACGAGCCGTGCGTCCCTACCACATACGTGTAAATACCATTGAGTGATCAATGTTACTTTACGAGGGAGTTGAGTACGTCGAAGAAGGCGGGATCCTCACCGACAGTGACATTGGCGACACGACCTTCAGGGTCGATGATGAACTTGGTCGGAAAACCCTGAATTCCGTACTTAGCAGTGAGATCGGTGCCTTTCGGATTATAGACCTGAAGCCAGGGAAGTTCGTGCTTCGCTACCGATGCTTTCCAGACTTCCTCTGTGTCACCGCAGTCAATTCCGAGAACCTCAACCTTTCCTTCATATTGCTTATAGGCTTCCTTCAAAGCAGGGAATCCCTTGATGCACCACGGACACCATGATCCCCAGAAGTCGAGAATCACCCACTTGCCTTTCAAGTCGGAAAGCGAGAGAGGTTTGCCACTGATGTCATTGAGTGTGAAGTCGGGGGCGACTACACGGTCAGCGACAGCGATCACCTGCTCCGGCTGACCGGCAGCAGCATTATCCTGTGCTTTCGCTCCACATGCCGTGATGGCAAGGAGCATGAGGGGGAGAATGTATTTCTTCATTTTTGTTTACGTTTTCATCGTTTTCGGCGTTGTCAACGTTTTAAACGATTCGATAGAATTAATAGGATTTTGTCGTATTCGGCGTTGTCACCAATTACAATTAAAACGCAGACAATGATGAAAACGTTGAAAGCGACGAAAACTATTTGATGACGCCGAGCTTCTTGCCAACCTTGATGAAAGCAGCGATGGCACGATCAAGATGCTCCTTCTCATGAGCGGCGGAGAGCTGTACACGAATACGGGCCTGTCCTTTCGGCACAACGGGATAATAGAAACCTGTCACGAAGATACCTTCCTTCTGCATCTCGGCAGCAAATTCCTGAGAAAGTTTTGCGTCATAAAGCATCACCGCACAGATAGCTGACTGAGTCGGCTTGATATCGAAACCTGCTTCAAGCATCTTATCGCGGAAATAGCTGACGTTTTCCTTCAGCTTGGCATTGAGTTCGTTTGACTCCTTCAGCATCCTGAACATCTCGAGGCTCGCGCCTACAATAGAGGGGGCAACGGAGTTGGAGAAGAGGTAAGGACGACTACGCTGACGCAGCATGTCTATTACTTCCTTCGGACCGGTTGTAAATCCTCCCATAGCTCCGCCGAAAGCCTTGCCGAGTGTTCCGGTGAATATATCGATCTTGCCATAGCAGTCAAACTGCTCGGCCACACCATGCCCGGTTGGACCAACCACACCGGCGGAATGTGACTCATCCACCATGACGAGAGCGTTGTATTTCTCAGCCAACTCACAGATTTTGTCCATCGGGGCCACATTGCCGTCCATCGAGAAAACACCGTCGGTAGCTATGATCTTGTAGCGGCATCCCTGCTCGTCGGCTTCTTTCAGACAGCGCTCCAGATCGGCCATATCGGCATTGGCATAGCGGAAACGTTTTGCCTTACATAGACGCACACCGTCGATGATCGATGCATGGTTTAGGGAATCGGAGATAATGGCGTCCTCCTCAGTGAAAAGTGGTTCGAAGAGACCGCCGTTGGCATCGAAACATGCGGCATAGAGAATTGTATCTTCAGTCTTGAAATAGTCGGAGATAGCCTTCTCGAGTTCCTTGTGAAGGTCCTGAGTGCCACAGATGAAGCGTACGGAGCTCATGCCGTAGCCTCTGTTGTCCATTGCCTTTTTTGCGGCTTCCACAAGACGTGAGTTGTCGGCAAGGCCGAGATAGTTATTAGCACAAAAGTTAAGTACGTCACCATCAGCGCCTTCCACTTTGATGTCGGCGCTCTGTGGAGTGACTATTATTCTTTCATTTTTGTAGAGACCGGCTTCCTTGATGGAGTCGAGTTCTTCTGTCAGATGCTTTTGAAAGTTCTTGTACATGGTTTTAGAGTTTTCGTCGTTTTCATCGTTGTCGTCGTTTTCGTCGAAAGGACCGTGTCGCGATGACAACGATGGCAACGTCAAAAACGATGACAATATCTTCGGATGTAAAGTTATAAAAAAAACGGGACTCGTGCAAATAAAAATCGGAATAAAGCCGCAGGCTTATTACTCCGGAGACTTAATGCCTATGCGAGGCGGTTAGGAAACCGCCTTCCCATAAATTGCAAAAGCAACGCTCCGCGTCAGGTCGGAGCGTTGTTTTTCCTTTTCAAATGGATTTCTCGACATCCCAGACGAAGGCGCGGAGGCCGAGCATCGGGCGGTCTTCATCGAGGGCTTTGAGTTTCGCAAGCAAAGGGTCGACCTGACGGTCTTCCACTATAGTTATTATGGCGCTTGCAAGTCCGGGCCATGCGTGGCTCCCGTAGTGCGGTTCACCTTTATGACTTCCGCGTCCCTTCACGTCTGAGAATGATGTGTAGCCACGGCAGTTACTCTGGGTAAGGATATCCACTATCTTCTCATAGTGTGCCAGGTCGAATGCTATAAATATTGATTTCATTTTCTTAAGTTGTCATCGTTATCAGCGTTGTCAGCGTTTTCATCGCAATAAATCAGACCGACGACAATGCTGACAACCATATCATTTTACTTTAGATTTCCTCAGTTGTTTGCGGATATTGAGGACGCCACGACCTGCGAAGGAGCAGTAGAGGACAGGCACAAAGAGCAGAGTAAGGATGGTTGAGAACGTCAGACCACCGATCACCGCTGTACCCATCGGCTGCCACATCTCTGCGCCCTGTCCGCTTCCCACCGCCATCGGCACCATACCGAGGATAGTAGTGGCGGTTGTCATGACCACGGGACGCAGACGTGAACGACCTGCGTCGATCACGGCACGACGTATTGACATTCCTCGCTCACGGTTAAGTATGATATAGTCGATAAGCACGATACCGTTCTTCACCACAATACCAATAAGCATGATTGCACCGATCATCGACATCACGTTGAGAGTGTGACCTGTCATCCAGAGGATGAGGAACACACCGGAGAACGCGAAGAGAAGCGACGTCATGATGATGCCGGGATAGGTGAAGCTCTCGAACTGAGCGGCCATTACGATATATACGAGCAAGATGATCAGCACACCGAGCAGGAGAAGATCGGAGAATGAATCCTGCTGATCCTCATAGCTACCCGCTATCTGAATCGAGATACCGGCCGGAAGGTGCATCTGATCGATAATCACCTCAGCCTGCTCTACTACCTGGCTCATCGGGACACCGTCGACTACCGACGAGACAGTCACGATACGCTCGCGGTCCTTACGCTCGATTGTAGGTGGAGTGAATCGCTCCACAACGGTTCCGAGCTCCTTGACGCGTACCTGTCCGCCCATAGGAGTAGCCACGACTATGTTCTCAAGGTCTTCGATAGTGGTGCGGTGCTTCTTATCAAACATCACCTTGATATCGTATTCCTCACCGTCTTCGCGGAACTGGGAGGCAGTCGCACCATTGACACGGTTTCGAAGCATCTGAGCCACAGAAGCAAGGTTAAGGCCGTAAAGGCTCAATTTCTCGCGGTCGAAATCGACCTGATATTCAGGCTGGTAGTCACCACGTGAAATCATAATATCGGCCGTTCCCTCAATTCCTGAGAGAGCCTGCTTGAACATTCTCGCCACAGAGTCTGTAGCAGCGAAGTCGTAGCCATAAATCTCGAAGTCAACCACGGACTGACCGCCCATGCCGGATCCACGGCCACCACCCACATTCACCTGGGCCTTAACAAACTCCGGGAACTGCTCCTTTATGTCCTTACGCATGCCGTCAGCGATCTCCTTGATGCCGCGCTTACGGTCTACCTTATCGTAGAGGTTGATGTTCATTGACACGATATGCGCGCCGTTGTCACTAAGCGATGCGAAAGTGTTGTCGGCGGAAGCCGGACCGACCGTAAACGAGCTGACCTTTATCTCCGGATATTTGGCACGCCACAGGGAGTCGAGACGGCTTGTAGCTTCATAGGCCCTTTCCACACGGCTGCCTATCGGAAGCTCGAGATTGACACCGAGTCGGCCGTTATCCTGAGTCGGGAAGAATTCTGTTCCCACAAATTTCATCAGGAATATTGAACCCGCGAATATACCGAGGCAGACGATTACCGTCACTGTGCGGTGTGACACCACTGTATGGAGCACTCCTGCATACCAGTTGTCAAATCTGTCGAGAGCCCGCTCTATAGGACCATACAGTTTTGTAAACAGGGCTCCGTGATGCTGCACACGGCGAAGCCACTGGGAGCAGAGCATCGGGGTAAGCGAAAGGGCGCAGGTAGTGGATATGATCATCATGATGCAGACCATCCATCCGAGCTGACGGAAAAGCACACCGGTCATACCGGTGACGAGCGTCAACGGGAAGAACACGGCTATAAGGGTAAGCGTAGAAGCGATTACAGAGATCGCCACCTCATTTGTGCCATGCACGGCAGCCTGCTTCGGATCGGAACCACGCTCGATGTGCGTGGTCACATTCTCAAGCACCACAATCGCATCGTCGACCACCATACCGATAGATATTGAGAGCGCCGAGAGCGAAACGATGTTGAGGGTGTTGCCCGTAGCATAAAGATAGATGAACGAGGCGATAAGCGAAACAGGAATCGTTATGACGATGATCATTGTTGCTCTCCAGCGTCCGAGGAAGAAGAACACCACTATCATCACAAAGAGAAGCGCATAGAAGACCGTCTCCTCAAGAGAAGCGATTGTGTTGCGGATATTGTCGGAGGTATCGACGATCACACCGAGCTTGATATCGGAAGGAAGGTTTTTCTGCAGCTTTGGCAGCATCTTCATCACCTGCTCGGATATCTGTACGGAGTTGGCGCCGCTCTGCTTCTGTATGACTATGATAGCGCCTTCCTTGCCTCCGATATAAGAATGCTGGGTGCGCTCCTCAAGAGAATCGTCGACGGTGGCAACGTCCTTCAGATAGATGATAGATCCATTGTAGGTGCCTACGGGAATGTTGAGCAGCTCTGAGGTCTCGTCAAACTCACCCTGAACACGGAGGGAGAATGTATTGCTGCCGACATCGAAAGCACCGCCGGGAATATTGCGGTTTTCAGCCGTGATAATACCGGCGATTCCCTCTACCGTGAGATGATAGGCCTCCAGTTTATTGGGATCGCAATAGACGTGTATCTCACGTTTCGGCGCGCCTGAGATAGATACCGTACCTACACCGTCGATACGGGCAAGAGGGTTTGCCACTCCGTCATCGAGAATCTTGTATAGACCGGCCATACTCTCCTTCGCCTCCACTGAAAGGAGACAGATAGGAATCATATCGGTCGAAAACTTGAAGATGATAGGATTCTGGCAGTCATCGGGAAGCGACGACTCCACCATATCGAGTTTATCCCGGACGTCGTTTGTCAGATTGTCGATATCATATCCGTATTCAAACTCAAGGGTGATAACAGAAGTGTTCTCGCGGCTCTGCGAGGTGATGTGCTTGAGGTGTTCGACAGAATTCATCACGTTTTCCAAAGGCTTCGTGACATTCTGCTCTATATCCTCCGAACTTGCACCCGGATAAATCGTAATCACCATTATGGTGTTGGTATCGATGTCCGGGAAGAGATCGACCGGAAGTTTTACGAGCGAGAAAAGACCGAGAATAACCACCGTGACGAAACAGAGGGTGGTCATGATCGGGCGTTTCACCGCAGATCCATATAGACTCATTTGTTTTACGAGTTTAGAGTTTAGGATGTTTAAGAAGTTTAGTAAGTTTAAGTCTGGAGATAAAGAAGATCAATCTAAAACCGATAAAGATATTTTAACCAAATAAACTTTTTCAACTTATTAAACTTTAAATTATTTTATCACTTGGACTTTCTTACCGTCGGTCAGTGCATTCTGACCTTCTACTATCACTTCAGAACCGGCCGGAACACCCGATATTAGCTCATAAGAGGTTCCTATACGCTGGCCGAGTTCCACCTTATTGTAAGATACAGTGCCGTCACCATTAAGCACATATACGTAATGATCGCCGCTTCCCTGCTGCTTCACCACGGCACGGTCAGGCACAACAACATGGGAAGATGTGCCGTGCGATATGGTAGCACGTCCGAACATACCAGGAAGTACACGTCCGTCTGAATTGGGAAGAGTAATCTCTACTCCTACCGTACGGCTTGCGGCGTCTACTGTAGGCATAACGAGGGAAACGGTACCCTTGAAGATCTCGTCGCCGTAAGTGTTGAAAGTAAGATCTACAGGCATACCCTTGCTGATCGAAGACAGCTGGGATTCGTTTACGTTGATCACAACTTTCACGGGATTGACCTGGGCAACCGTGAGAATCGGCATCGCACCCGACATGTCGCCCGGATCATAATTGCGCGCAGTCACCACTCCGCTGATGGGAGAGACAAGCACGGTGTTCTCACGTGCGTTGGCAAGCGTACGCTCAGCCTGCGCCACAGCATTCTTAGCGTTGACGAGTGTCACTTCCATCTGATCTACAGACTGCTGTGTGCCGCCTCCTATCTTAAGAAGCTCCACGGCACGGTCGTAGTTGGTCTGCGCATTACGGAGAGCCGCTTTCGCATTGTCGACCGCAAGTTCATACTGAGTTGTGTTGACATCATCGAGCACAACGAGTTTCTGACCCTTAGCAACCTTCATTCCTTCATCCACATATATGGCCTTTATTCTGTTGGCCATCTGGGCTGAGATGTTATTTATGACCTCCGGTTCTACGCTTGCGGTATAGACGCTGAGCTGGTCAACGTCCTGCTCGCTCACCTTCATGGTTTTCACTACAGGAATATCTTCCTTCTCGGTTTCCTGTGCAGCCTTGTCTTTGCTGCAGGCGCCCGTCGCAAGAGCAAACGCGAGGGCCGGCACAATGTATTTTATAGTTTTCATTTTGGTTTATTTACTTGGATGGCTGAATCTTTACCGAGCAGAAGGTCAAGTTCGCTCGTGGATACAAGGTAATTATAGATTGCCTGGAGATAAGAGAGCTGAGCACTGGAATTGGCCAGCTCACTATCCTGAAGCTGCAGATATGACGCTGCTCCGATCTGGAAGCTCTTCAGCATGATGTCGTGGGCTTTCTTTGCCTGGCGCACACCTTCCTTGGATGAATCGATCTGCTTCACCTGACGGTTGATGTTGTCAAGAGCAAGATCAACCTGCATATTAAGGCTGTTGACAAGATTTTCCCTCTGCAAAGCGAGTTCCGCCTGCTGCACCTGCGCCTGCTTCATCTGATACCACTTCGTGCCACCGGAGAAAATAGGCACCGACAGACTTACCCCAAGGGATGAATATGGGGAAAACTCCACATCCTTGAACATAGGCCCGTTGCTGAGTGAGAGCCAGTTTACATTGAAGCTTGCTCCAAGGGTAGGCAGCCACGCGAGTTTCTTCATGGCCACATTCTGCTTTGCAAGCTTCTGCTGCAGTTCGAGCGACCGCAGCGACGAGTTGCCGGCAAGACTCTTCGTCTCGAGAAGATAGCCGTACATATCCTTCTGCATGTCTTCCATCGAAACTGAAGGATAAAAGTTGAGGGCATCGTCAATTCCCATGAGCACATTAAGCGACAGCTGGCACTGACGCACCGAGATATCGGCGTCGAGAAGCGACGGCTCGATATTTTTCATCTGCACCTCGGAGCGCAATACATCGTATTCGGAGGCAGTACCCTGCTCAAACTGCTTCCTGTAGATTTCAGCCGTGTATCTTGCGATATCGTAGTTCTGCCTGATCACTTCCTTTGACGATATAGCGAGCATGAGCGCGTAGTAGGCCTTATTGACCTGGTTTATAAGTTCGAGACGGCTCGATCGCGCGCTTTCGAGATTCTGGGCTATCTGTGTGTCGGAAATCGAAATGGCCTTCCATAGCGTAGGAGCTATTATCGGAAGCGACAGCGAGAAACCGGTGTTCCAGGTATTGTCAGAACCCATCTTCAGTTTCTGACTCTGTCCCCCCATGTTCATCCTTATGGTCTGGAGCTCGATACTTCTCTGATAAGAAAGGGAGAATCCGATCTGCGGAAGAAGATTGCCGATTGTCTCTCGTTTCGAATAGTTGACTCGCTTCACCTCCATATCCGCTATACGTATGGTCGGGCTCTGGCTGAGAGCGATGTCGATACATTCTTCCCGGCTGATAGGAATTGTGTCGGAATGGGGCGCCGCAGCAAATTCCAGAGGCGTTCCGACCTGACTCTGCGCAAAAGCAGGAATCCCCAAAACAAGCAGTCCGGAAAGAAGCAACGTCAGTCGTTGTTTTCGGATTGTCATTGTAGAATGAATATGTTAAAGTTGTTTAACTAATTGATTTCAAAAATATAATATTCTTTTTACCTGTACCTGAATATAATATTCTTTTTTACCTGTATCTGAAAAAGAAAGCACAAAGATAATAAAAAAACGCCTAAATCTAACATTGACTCGGCGTTTTTGACCAATTTATAGGAATTTTGTATGCGTTTTACGTTGTGCGTTTTACGTCAAACGTCCAACTTCAAACATATCAGCCCTTAAGCTTCAGACGGAGATTCTTGAGCATATCACGGGTCATGGCATCAAGATCATATTCCGGCTTCCATCCCCATTCCTCCCGCGCGCAGCTGTCATCGAGGCTGTCGGGCCATGAATCCGCTATCTTCTGGCGCAGCGGATCAAGGTCATATTCCATCTCGAAGCCGGGCACATACTCCTTGATCTTAGCGTAGATCTCTTCCGGATCAAAACTCATTGCAGTGATATTAAACGAATTACGATGTTTGAGTTTTGACGGATCAGCCTCCATGATCTCCACTGCCGCACGCAGGGCGTCGGGCATATACATCATGTCCATGAGCGTACCGGGCTTAAGCGGACATTTGAATTTCTCACCGTTGACCGCATAATAATAGATATCCACGGCATAATCTGTGGTGCCTCCTCCCGGAGGAGCCACATAGCTTATGAGACCCGGGAAGCGTACCGAGCGGGTATCGACACCGAAACGCCTGGCGTAATAGTCGCTGAGAAGCTCACCGGATACCTTGGTGACGCCATACATAGTCTCGGGGCGCTGTATTGTGTCCTGCGGAGTCTTTGTATGCGGAGTCGAGTTTCCGAAACTTCCGATAGAACTCGGGGTGAAAACAGCGCATCCTTTCTCACGCGCCACTTCGAGGGTATTGAAAAGACCACCGAGACCGATCTTCCACGCGAGCTGGGGCTTCACTTCCGCCACCGCACTGAGGAGAGCGGCAAGATTATAGATGGTATCCACCTTATAACGGTCTACCGCATCGGCAATCTGTCCGGGGTTAGTGATATCAACGATCGCGGAGGGTCCGGACTCAAGGAGTGCGCCCTTAGGTTCGGCACCCGGTATATACCCTGCTACCACGTTACCTTGCGGATATAGTCCGCGGAGTTTCATTGTCAGTTCACTGCCTATCTGGCCGGTACTGCCTATGACAAGTATATTTTTCATTTCAATGAAGATTAGACATTTAAGGGTATGGATCTACATTCGACCGCAAACGGTCGGAAATCCAACTGCAAAATTACATTAATTTTTTGAATCTTCCCTATTATCCTCTGAAAAAAATGTGTCTTTCTGTATTCTGCATCATTTCTATCCCTCGGTTTTCCAGATTCTGAACGAGACAACGACTAAGCCCTTTGTTTTTTTGTATTTTGGTATGTGGATATTTTTTTGTATCTTTGCCAATTGAAACTTCAAAACATCATCACATACGTCATGATTTCCAAAATA
>JAIEBK010000122.1 GCA_029070945.1 Muribaculaceae bacterium | reverse complement strand
GGGGAGCCCGGATTCGCTGCAAAGGAGGAATCACTTGTAGTGGTCAATTCCGGTAATTTCACAAAGTCTAATTCCTCGCTGACAGTATGGAATCAGGAGGATGGAGCATATAGGGAGGCTTTTGTCCATGCCAATGGTTTTAAGCTGGGAGATGTGGCGCAATCTGCAACCGTACATGGGGACCTTCTTTGGGTTGTCGTAAACAATTCGAATATTATTTTTGCCGTAGATAAGTATACCTTTAAAGAAAAAGGAAGAATAGACTCAGGCATTATAAGTCCTCGTTATATACATTTTGTCTCTGATGATAAAGCATATGTCACTCAGATGTATTCGAACAAGGTTGCGATTGTCAATCCCAAGACATTCAGTGTAATGGGATATATCGACGTGTCAACAACTAAAGACAGCGACGGCTCGACGGAGGAAATGGTGCAGGTGGGTAATTATGTTTATATCAATCAGTGGAGTTTCGGACAGCAGATTTTAAAAGTTGATGTACGGACAGATAAGGAAGTTGGAGCATATATAGTAGGTTTAGAGCCATATTCGATTGTCAAAGATTATCAGGACAATCTCTGGACTCTTTGCGATGGTGGCGGCTGGGCCGAGAATCCTATCGGGTATGAGGCGCCGTCGCTTGTAGAACTGGACCTGCATTCTTATAAGATCGGCAGTGATTGGGATCTCGGACGCTCTTTTGAGCTCCCTCTCGGTGCCAGTGTATCTAAACTGTGTACTAATGGTATCGGAACCCGGCTTTATTTCATAGTCAACCAATATGATGAAGAAGGAAAGAATATAGGAGGGGTATATATGATGGATATCTCCAAGCAATATCCTGCTTTTAAGACTGTGATTCCTGCGGATGGACGTAATCTGTATTCGTTGACAGTATCTCCCAACACAGAAGACATATTTGTAGGAGATGTGTTGGATTATGAGCAGAACGGCGTCATCTACCACTATACATCAGAGGGAAAACTGATCGGTCAGTTCGAGGCCGGAATTATTCCTACCTCTTATGCCTGGATAAGAAAGTAAATTATGAAGCAGTTTAAATTACTGGCCCTCGTCGCTATCATAGCTTCATCAGGAACCGTACAGGGCGAAACATCCAAATCGTGGAGCGCCGACAACGGTAACGGGACATATACCAATCCTCTTTTCTACGATGAGTTTTCCGATCCTGACGTGATAAGAGTAGGTGAGGACTATTATCTTGCCGGAACCACAATGCACAGCGTACCCGGTCTGGTTATTCTTCATTCAAGGGATCTTGTTAACTGGAAAAACGTATCGTATTGCTTTGACCGTTTTGATTTCGAAGACGATGCCTTCTCATTGAAGAACGGGAAGGAGATATACGGTCAGGGTATTTGGGCGCCCTGTATCCGGCACCATGACGGAAAATTCTATCTTTACAGCAATGTAAACGGCAAGGGCCTCCAGTGCTTCACAAGCGACAGAATAGAAGGTCCGTGGAAGCATTCCAATATGCAGGGAAATATCTACGACCTCGGTGTCATCTTCGACGATAATGGCAAGATATACGCCGTGCACGGCTACGATGAAGTGAAGTGTACGGAACTTAAACCTGACATGTCCGGACCTATAGAGGGAACTGAACGCGTGATCATACCGAAAGGATCAGGCGTAGGAGAAGGACATCATATATATAAGATTGACGGACGCTACTACATCGTTTCGGCAGACTACGCTCCCAACGGGCGCCTCACGTGCTCGCGTGCAGATAATATATGGGGACCGTATGAGACGCGGGTGATCACCGCAGACGAGACTTTCGGCTACCATATGCCTCCCATGACAAGTATCAGAGGTCGCATCATGCCAGACACGCATCAGGTAGGAGTCAACATGCCTGATCCTAATCAGACAGGAGCCTGCAACATACATCAGGGAGGTATAGTAGACACTCCCGACGGACAGTGGTGGGCGCTTCAGATGCAGGATTTCCATTCTCTCGGTCGCACTACATGCCTTGTGCCGGTGACATGGAAAGACGGTTGGCCCATGATTGGGCTTGAGGGAAACCTCGGACGGGCTCCCCGCACCTGGCTGAAGCCCGAGACTGCGGCCCGCGACACCGAACCGATCCACGCACCTTATGAGCGTAACGAAGACTTCAACGGTAAGACACTCGGACGTGTATGGCAGTGGAACCATAATCCAGATGACAACAAATGGAAACTGAATAAAGGTCGTCTGCGCCTTAATACCATACCTGCCGACCAACTCATGTGGGCCCGGAATACACTTACCCAACGCGCCATCGGCCCCGAATCTGACGTGACTGTCGAACTCCATCTCTCAGGCATGAAAGACGGGGATGTTGCCGGACTCTGCAACATTAATGTGCCATGCAGCTGGATCGGTGTGGTAAAGGATGGCGGAGATCTGACACTCCGCCGATTCGAGCAGCTGAAAAATGATACGCTTGATGTTAAGCTTCCCGCAAAGACCGACAGGATTTGGCTGCGTCTGCACGGCGATTACGACATGGACAGGGCACGATATTGTTATTCCACCGATGGCAAAAGCTTTAAGCCGCTTGGTGACGACATGACGCTCAGCTACCAGCTCATCACATTCCAGGGCGCGCGTCCCGGACTGTTTGCCTTCAACAAGAATGGAAAGAACGGAGGATACGCGGAGTTTGACAACTTTACCGTCGACGAGCTTAAGGCTGACCGCAGCGGTAATATTCCTTTGGGAAAGAAAATCCACATCATAAACCTCGCTACAGGACGTCCGATGCATGCTACGCCTCACGGGATATTGCACGACACCTCTTTCGGCACCCGGAATGCCGGGACGGAATTCAACGTGATAGACCGTGGTAACGGCAAGGTGATACTGCAGGCCGGCGACGGAAGATATGTCTTCACAGCGGGTGAGGGACTTCCCGGCGACGTGCGTCTGACTAATGACGAATCCAAGGCGGAGGAATTCATGTGGCAGGATTATCTTGACAAGGAGTTCATGCTGATGTCGACAAGGACACATAAGTATATAGGTAAGAGTCCTACTACCGGAAGTCCGTACTCTATGGACTTCAAGGGTGCTGATCCGGCCCGCAAGAACGGTGCAGTGTTCAGGTGGGAGGAACTATGAGAAGCCTCCGCTCCATAGGTCGCTCCAGATCAGAAGGAGAACTGTGCCATCAGACCAAGACGGTCGGCGCGGCGTGATTTGCCATCCCAGTTCTTGCGTACTCCTGTGTCAAATTCAAGACCTGCCTGTATGCGGGGAGTAAGGTTCCAGAACACATTGGCGGTGAATATATTTCCGAAGCGGTATTCCGATGCCTCGCGGGGACTGCGCGGGAAGTAGCGGCTGTCGGAATAAGAAACCGAAGCGAACAGGTTGGGACGGAAGTTATATTGGGCTCCTACGCACCATCCGAGCGAGAAGGGAGCGTACATGTCCATAGGGTCGTGCGGAGCGGGCACAAGGTCGTAGTTGCCGACCTGCAGGTCGCCTGTAGTGCTCTCATGTCCTTCACCGCAGTTGAAGGTGCCGTAGAGAGTAAGTGGAGATATCGGATGCACAACAGTGGAAAGCTGCATTCCCCAGCCGAATTTATGGTGACGCCGGTGGGTGAGCAGATCCTCATAAGGCAGAGACCGGGCGAGTCCCGCGAGTCTTACATGCTCGCTCTTTCCCCATGCATACTGTACGAAAGCCGCGAGATCGGGCAGAGTCTGGCTTGCAGTGCCGATTTTCCCTGTCACAGTAGATACTGCGGCGTTTTTCGGAAGTTCGACCGAACCTGCCACAGTCCACCGCGTCTTGTATGTGTTCATCCATCTTACGAGGACGGAAGTCGGTGAAATCTTGTTGGCCGGACCGTTGGCGTCGACAGTCGGAGGAAGGGCAGCCGGGTCGGAGAAGGTGGATGAAGCGTAGCCCACCGTCACGTTGTTGAGCTGGGCGTATGCTTTCTTCAGATGGAAGTCTGTGCCTCCATAGCCGTTGAAGTTCGCCTCGATATATAGCTGATAATTTCCGAAAGTCTTGTTCTTGCCGATTACACGGAAGAACAGAGTCGAGCCGGCAGGTGTGGCTCCGATCTTGCTGTTGTTGGCAGGATCCTTCACCATCGGAATCAGATATGGGGTAAAGCTGTTGGCCGGAATTGCTGCGTCGAAATCATACCAGCCTCTGATCCTGACACATCCGCCTATACCCATGGCAAGGTCCGCATCACGGCTCATGAAAAGGAAATACGGGGCTGCCGGATCTGAGAAACTTCTGAACTGGTCGTAGAAGAAGTTCTCGATCAGATCCCGAATGGAATCCTGATGCTGTGTGGCGTTTGCGTTTTCCGGACGGCCATCGATGTATATGATCTTATGGTCGTTGAGCAACGCTTCCTTCTGAATGTCGACCATCGACCCTGATCTCAGTTTCTCGACGGTAGATACGGATGTCTGCTCTACAGGTGGAGTCTGTATGGTATCCTTGACCTGCTGAGCAGCTTTCTGTGTCTTGCGTACGGGCGCACTGAAAGACATGGATTTGTGATGGTCCTGCGCAAAAGAATTCAGAGAGGCAGTCAAGGCGACTACTATGGCTAAAGTAGATAAGTTTTTCATAGATGGAATCATTGTTTATGCACTATTAACCTTAAAAGGAGTTAAAAAGTTCAAAATAATAACAAGAAATTTATCGCATACGCTTGCCAGCTTAAGTAAAATTAGCTATTTTTGTAGAATTAACAGGAAAACGCTATGAACAGGTCTTCAAAGACATACCTTGTAATCGGCCTGATGCTTATTGCGTCGGTCTTGAGCCTTTCCTCCAAAGACCTTAAGGGCAGACTGCTCAAAGTTGGAGAGGGATATGCGGCGACGTCGGTCAATACGGCTGTGTTCAGAGGAAGCTCGCTTGCGACGCACGGCGACACCCAGTACATAGCCTATTACGATGGCGACGGCTACGTCACGCTCGGGAAGCGAAAACTTGGAAGCGATGAATGGTCCCTGCACCGCACTCAATACAAAGGAAAGGTGACAGACGGGCATAACGTCATCAGCATAGGGGTAGACGGCGACGGCTACCTTCACGTATCGTTTGATCATCACGGTCATCCGCTGAGATATGCGAGGTCTGTCGCTCCCGGCAGTCTTGAGCTGGGGGATAAGGTATCCATGATAGGTAAGGATGAGCAGGATGTGACTTATCCCGAGTTCTATACTTTGGCAAACGGGGATATGATATTCGCATATCGCTCCGGAGCCTCCGGAAGAGGGAATCTTGTGCTTAACAGATTTGACACCAAGTCGAAGACATGGAGCCGTGTTCACGATGTCCTTATTGACGGAGAAGGGGAGCGAAACGCTTACTGGCAGATGTTTGCCGACCCGAACGGGACATTGCATCTTTCATGGGTTTGGCGAGAGACTTGGCTTGTCGAGACCAACCATGACTTATGCTACGCCAGGTCGGACGACGGTGGCAAGACCTGGAAACGGAGCGATGGCACCCTGTATGACTTGCCTATTACGCAGGCCTCGGCAGAGAAAGCCTGGAATATACCTCAGAACTCCGAACTCATCAATCAGACGAGCATGACGGCCGACGCCAAAGGACATCCTTTCATTGCCACCTATTGGAGGGATCCGGACAGTAAGGTGCCGCAATACAGATTGGTATGGCATGACGGGAAGCAATGGAATATGAGCGTGGTCGGAGAGCGGAAAACTCCATTCTCTCTCTCCGGAGGCGGCACAAAGATGATACCGATAGCAAGGCCCCGCATTGTGTCTGACGGTAAGAAGGCCTGCTATGTGTTCCGGGACGAGGAGAGAGGAAGCAAGGTCAGTGTAGCGTATACTCCGAAGCTTGGAAAGAGTGACTGGAAGGTGGCAGACCTGACCGACTTCAGTGTGGATGCATGGGAACCCTCTCACGACCTGAACCTGTGGAATGACCGGCGGAAACTTAATGTCTTCGTGCAGGCGAGCCATCAGGGCGACGGAGAGAAGGTGGCTGAAACGCAGGATAAGACCGCTCCTGTGTATGTGCTGGAAATCTTTTTCTAAATTCTAATTTTGAATTTAAAATTTAGAATTTAGAATCGGGATTGGGAAAATCAGGATAAAAGAGTATAATATATGGATGTGATACCTCTCATATCGGTGATAACGATAACATACAATGCGGCGGAGACACTTCCGCTGACCATGGAGTCGGTAGCCGAACAGACGTTTAAGGACTTCGAACACCTGGTGGTGGACGGAGCTTCTAAAGATGATACTATAATTCTGGCACGCCGTATGGGTACAAGCGGAATCAGAATACTCAGCGAGCCTGATGACGGGCTGTATGATGCCATGAACAAGGGTCTCAGGATGGCGAGAGGAAGATACCTGATATTCCTCAATTCCGGCGATCGCTTTCATTCAAAAGATACCCTTAAGGCGTATGCCGATGCAATAGAAAAATGCAATCCTGACATTGTATACGGCGACACGGATATTGTCGACATGGAAGGTAATAGGATAGGTCCGCGCCATCTCTCGGCCCCGGAAATCCTGACATTCGACAGTTTCAGCCGGGGAATGCTGATATGTCATCAGGCCTTTATGGTCAGAAAGGATATTGCTCCTCTGTATGACACCGACTATCGTTTCTCTGCAGACTATGACTGGTGCATACGCTGCATCAAGTCATCGAGGGCCGGCGACAGGGTTAATCTTCACCGTGTCACCATCGATTATCTGGCCGACGGTCTGACCGATCATAACAAGAAGGCCTCTCTTGTGGAGCGTTTCAGGATAATGGCCTCCCATTATGGCAGCCTGAAGGCTATCGCGGCCCATCTCAGCTTTATCCCGAGGGCTTTGAAGAGGGGAAAACTTTGAATAATTGAGAATTCAGAATTAACAATTTAAAATAAATGAAAAAAATCACAGCAATTGCGGCTTCTGTACTGATGGCCGCATCTACGATGACAGTCATGGCAGGAAATCCTTTTCTGGAGCCTTATACTGCAAAGTATGAGATACCTCCTTTCGAACAGATCAAGACTTCCGACTTCATACCCGCGATAAAGGCAGGTATCGAGCAGCAGGAGCAGAACCTCTCGAATATCCTTCGTAACCGTGCAACTCCTGATTTCGACAATACGATTGTGCCTCTTGAAAACCTTTCCCCGATACTTGAGCGTGTGGCAAGCGTCTTCTATCACTATGACAGCTGCATGAAGACTCCGGAGTTTGCCACGATGGCGGAGGAGGCTATTCCACTTCTCAACGACGCGCAGAACAAGGTGATGCTAAATCAGCAGCTATTCGACCGTATAAAGTCGATCTATGACATGCGCGACAAGATGGGACTGACCCCGGTACAGAAGCGCCTCGTAGAGAAATACTACCGTCAGTTCTCAGAGCAGGGGGCAGCCCTTTCTCCCGAGAAGAAGGAGCAGCTCGTAAAGATCAATGACGAACTTTCAAACCTCTTCATTCAGTTTAATAAGAACCTTCTGAACGCCACAAATGAGTTTTTCGTGACCGTCTACGACAAGGCTGATCTTGCCGGCCTTCCCGACAACGTAGTGGCGGCAGCTGCCGAGGAAGCAACCGCACGCGGTCTTGACGGGCTATGGGTCTTCACTCTTCGTGCGCCGAGCCGTCTGCCGGTGCTTGAGTCTGCTGACAACCGCGGCCTCCGCGAGGCAATCTATAAAGGCTACACGAATCTCGCAAGCTATGGAGCCAACAGTAACTATCCCGTAATCGAGAAGATCGTCAAGTTGCGTGCGGAGAAAGCGAAACTTATGGGTTTCGACAACTTTGCCCAGATGCAGACAGCTAAGGTAATGGCTAAGACTCCGGAGGCTGCCGAGGAGCTGCTGCTCCAGGTGTTCGAGCCGGCTGTAAAGCGCTCGCAGGAGGAAGTGGCCGACATGCAGGCATATGTCGACGCCAACGGAGGCGGTTTCAAGATCGCTCCATGGGATTATTATTATTATGCCGGCAAAGTAAAGGAGCAGAAGTTCGGTCTCAGCGATGCCGATATCCAGCCCTATTTCTCACTTGAGAATGTGAAGAACGGTCTTTTCTACTGTGCCGAGAAGCTCTACGGAATTAAGCTTGTAGAGATGCCGGATGCACCGAAATATATGGATGAGGTGACTGTCTACGATGTGCAGGATGCAAAGACGGGTGAGCATATCTCGGTCTTCATGACAGACTATTTCCCCCGCAACTCCAAGGTGCAGGGAGCCTGGATGGAGCAGATGCAGTCTGCCGGCCTATATGAGGATGGAGTAATGAAGCGTCCGATCGTTTATAATGTCTGCAACTTCTCGCGCCCGGCGGGTGATGTGCCGGCACTCCTTACTCTCGACGAGGTGGAGACAATGTTCCATGAGTTCGGTCATGGCCTGCAAGGAATGCTCGGACGCTCGAAATATAAGACCCTTGCAGGAACGAATGTAGACCGCGACGCGGTAGAGCTTCCGTCGCAGCTTAATGAGCATTGGGCTACCTCTCCTGAAGTGCTCCGCTACTATGCGAAGCATTACAAGACCGGTGAGCCAATGAGTGAGGAAATGATACAGAAGATTCAGGATGCCGCCAAGTTCAACCAGGGATTCATTACAACTGAGCTTGCCGGAGCCGCACTTCTTGACCTCGCATGGGGTAAGACCGACGGGGAAGGTGTTGACGTTCCCGGTTTTGAGGCCGCTTTCGCTGAGAAGATCGGTATGCCGGAAGAGATCACATACCGTTACCGTTCTCCCTACTTCAAGCATATCTTCGGTGATGACGGCTACGCATCAGGCTATTACACGTATCTTTGGGCTCAGGTGCTCGAGGCTGACGCATGGGAGCTTTTTCAGCAGAAAGGTATCTTCGACAAGAAGACCGCAGAGGTATACAAGAAGAACATTCTCGAGAGCGGCGACGACAAGGACGCGACCGTGCTCTTCAAGGATTTCCGCGGCCATGCTCCGGATGCCAAGGCGCTGCTTCGCCTGAGAGGCTTTGAGGATGCCCCTCAGAAATCCAAGGATATAAAGGTGTATAAGGACAAGCACTAAAACCAAATATTAAAACTCCCGGTCGGCCGGGAGTTTTTTATCGGTGGATTGTTTAGACGATGTCTAAATTAGAGGCAATGAGATTGATTTTGGGGTAGAATGTTTGGTGAATTGCGGTTTTAGGTTTAAATTTGCACTGCATTATCAACCTGATAACAGATTCACAATAATAAACCTTTAAAAGAATTACAATTATGGCTTATGTAATTGGCGACAACTGCGTCGCATGTGGCACTTGCCAGAGCGTTTGCCCCACCGATTCAATCACAGAGGGCGATATCTACCACATCAATCCGGACACCTGCATCGACTGCGGCAGCTGCGCACAGGTTTGCCCGAGCGACGCTATCTCTGAAGGCTGATCTTCAGGGAAGACGCAAAGCAGAGACACTGGGTTCTGAATCTTAAGATTCAGAACCCAGTAATTTTATAAGTAGCTAAGAAAAATTAAACGACAGATGTAACCAAGTAGACAGATAAGGGTCTTGATTTCCCTTAGCTACTTACATGTATTTCTTTCAACATGAAAATGTAGAGAAGAATCTCCCCTCATAGAGCGTAACCTTAAAATTTTACGAAAATTTTGTAACATTTCGTAAAGTTGTGCATCTTGCATAATGAGGATACTAAAGAAGTTTTAAACATTATTTATAATTCTAAAAATTACTATGAGGAGATTTTTCAGTATTATGACCATATTTGCGCTATGTGACATTTGTATAGCGCAGGATAAGGGTTTCACAACTCGTTTTGAGATTTCGGGTATTCCCGATTCCACCAGATTTA
>JAIEBK010000121.1:8913-14302 GCA_029070945.1 Muribaculaceae bacterium | reverse complement strand
AAATATTTTTTAACGATACCATACTCATTTTTGAGTATTTTCAGATGTATCCTCCATTTATTAACGTATTTTTATGATTTTTATTTAGAATTTGTCTAAATAATGAGTATTGCCGGAGGATTTATTCGATTGTAATTTTGCAACCGAAAAAACCACCCCGATATGAAAGTCTTTTTTTCTGCATTATCAGCAATCTCTTTAATCCTCGCATATTTTTTGCCGACACCGGCTTCAGCCGGTCAACGCAAGCAATACGGTCAGCTTCCCGCCGCGACACAGGCTGACACCACCGGCTACAATAAGTTCCGTTTCGGAGGCTACGGCGAGATGGTGGCCTCATTCAAGGACTACGGCATCAACCGCTTTGCCGGGACAGCGACGGGAAACACCCGAACACATCGCAACACTATTGCCATACCGAGATTCGTGCTGGCCTTCGACTATAAGTTCAATCCCAAATGGATACTTGGGGCGGAAATAGAATTCGAGGCCGGTGGAACCGGATCAGCTATCGAACTCGAGAACAGCGAAAACGGAGAATATGAAACCGAGATAGAGAAGGGCGGGGAAGTGGCCCTCGAGCAATTCCACATAACAAGACTCATAATCCCACAGTTCAACGTAAGAGCAGGCCATATGATAGTGCCCGTAGGGCTTACCAACGCCCACCACGAGCCCATCAACTTCTTCGGGACCGTGAGGCCCCAGGCCGAGACTTCCCTGCTGCCCTCTACATGGCATGAGACCGGCATACAGTTTTTCGGATCGTTTGGAAAAAGGTATACAAGATTTGACTATCAGCTCATGATCACTGCCGGTCTCAATGCCAACGGTTTCAATCGCGACGAATGGATCATCGGGGGCAAGCAGGGCTTTTTCGAGACCGACAACTTCACCTCTCCTGCCTACATTGCCCGTGTCGACTACAGCGGAGTCCCAGGCCTACGTACAGGAATATCTTTCTACTACTGCCGCGACGCCGGAGCAAACTCCGACAAGGAGCACACTTACTCCTCCATAGGACGAATACCCGTGGCCATCGGAACATGGGACGCTCAGTACAGGAATAAATTTCTGACCGCACGTGCCAATCTCACATATGGATATGTCGGGAACTCAGCAGCTCTCAGCGACGCAAACCGTATGCTCTCAAACAAATCCCCCTACAGCAGACTGATACCGATTGCGAAAAACGCGCTTAGCTACGGCGCGGAAGCCGGCATCAACCTGAAGTCACTCATAAAGGGAGTCTGCCCGACCATCTATCCTTTCGCCCGATATGAATACTACAATCCTCAGTATCGCGGAGAAGGATCCAAGACTACCATGGACCGCCGCCTTGAAGTGAGCCAATGGCAGGCCGGCCTAAACTGGTTCGCGCTTCCCAACCTCGTGGTGAAAGCCGACTACACCACACGCCAGATAGGCACATCAAAGGTATTCGGGAAAGGCCCCTACAACTCTGAAAACGAATTCTCCATCGGCATAGCCTACATCGGATGGTTCCTTTCGAGATAATTGAGAATTTTGAATGGAGAATTGAGACATTAAGGACCTTAAATACTTTAAAGACTTTTTAAATCAAACAGAATATGAAAAAAAACCTACTCGCTATTTCCGCGTTTCTCTGCGCAAGCACAATCACCCTTACCGGATGCTCCGACAAGGACAATCCCAAACCGAACGATAACCACGACAGCGCCGCCACTCTCGACTACAACGAGAAGAACGCTGCAAGCTGGGGCAACTACATGCAGCAGGTTGCGATACTGCTGCAGATGGACTCCAACACCCTCTACGATGCATGGACGGTGTCGTATGAAGGAGGCGCGTCATTCGCCACAAGCTTCAAACGACACAACGACGGCAACTATTCAAGTGCCCTCAGCTGTATCGAGCAGATCATTGAAGGATGCGCAGACATAGCCAATGAGGTAGGCACAGCAAAGATCGGAGATCCCTACAATCTCTATGTATCAGGCGACACACAGGCTGCCCTTTATTCAGTGGAGTCGTGGTACAGCTGGCACTCACGCGAAGATTATTCCAATAATATCCTCTCTATCCGAAACTCATACTACGGTTCGCTCGACGGAACGGTAAGTCCCAAATCGCTTTCCGCTCTTATCGCGACTGAAAACGCCGGACTTGACTCCAATGTAAAAGCTGCGATCGCAAATGCATCCGACGCCATCCTCGCCATTCCCCAGCCTTTCCGCAACCACATCAACAGCTCGGAAAGCCGGGCCGCAATGACAGCCTGCGCCGACCTCGAGGAACTTCTGTCAAAAGACCTCAAGAATGCAGTCAATAAATTGGGCGACGACAGCCGCTATCAAGATATAGTAGACAATTATGTGGATGCAGTGGTTGTTCCCACCTACAAGAGCCTAAAAGAAAAGAACGAGGCTCTTTATCAGACAGTACTTAAATTCAAGAATACACCGTCTGACGCTAATTTCGCCACTGCCTGCAACGCATGGCTCGAGGCCCGCGAGCCTTGGGAAAAAAGCGAGGCCTTCCTTTTCGGTCCGGTTGACGCCCTCGGCCTTGACCCAAATATGGACAGCTGGCCGCTCGACCAGGACAACATCGTGCAGATACTCAACTCCGGAAACTACGACAACCTTGACTGGAGCGACGGCGACGATGACGATACCATCGAGGCAGTGCAGTCTGTGCGCGGATTCCATACCCTTGAGTTCCTCCTCTTCAAAGACGGACAGCCGAGGAGGGTGGTGAATTAAGTTTAAAATGTTTAGAAGTTTATCGGCTTGAAGGTTTAAGTTTTAGAATCTAAATGTTTGTATTAGCTACTTATAAAAATCGTTTCCTTTTCGCTTGCGTTGCCGGCACACTGGCTTTCCTGTCAGCCTGCGGGAGCGACGGACTGGATGTGCTTGACATCGAGATTCCTGCCGGCTATGAACTGTCGGCAGGAACTTCCACGATATTCCTCAACTCCTCGGTGGCCTATGACAGCGAAGCCCCATGGGTGAAAGGTGACTACCTCACGCGCTTCGTTCGCGGCGACAGGCTCTACGACGATGTGCGCACCTCCACCAACGGACAGGGAGGCGGACTTGGCCCCGTATATGCCGGATATTCCTGCGGAAGCTGTCACCGCAACGCCGGACGCACACGCCCCGGCGTCTGGAGCGACAACGGATCCGGTTCATATGGCTTCTCGGCCATGCTCGTCTATATCACCAGAAAGAACGGTGCGTTTTTCCGCGACTACGGACGAGTGCTCCACGACCAGGCCATCTATGGTGTCAAGCCTGAAGGTAAACTTAAGGTCGACTGGAACTATCAGCAGTTCTCTTTCCCAGACGGCGACACCTATGAGCTCGCCTACCCCTCATATACCATCACCGACTGGTATGCCGATGAGATCTCACCCGAGGATTTATTCTGCACTGTAAGGGTGCCATTGCGGCATGTAGGTATGGGACAGCTTATGTCGCTCGACCCACATGAGATAGAGCTACTCGCTGCCAGAAGCAACTATCCTGAATGGGGCATAAGCGGACGCTGCAACTACATCAGCGAACGAGGTGTGACCAGCCTCGGAATCTCAGGTAATAAGGCCCAGCATGCTGATCTGACCGTGGAACTCGGATTCTCAAGCGACATGGGAGTGACCAACAGCCGATATCCTGAAGAAATATGCGAGGGGCAGATACAGATGAATCAGGGATCTATGATGGGACTTTCCTACGACCAGCTCGACGTCTCGACAGAAGACATGGAGAATGTCGACCTATATATGCAGTCACTCGGAGTGCCGGCCCGACGGAATGTCAACGATCCTGAAGTGAAGAGAGGAGAGACACTGTTCTTCAAGGCCGGATGCCACCTCTGCCATGTGACCACACTCCACACGCGTCCGCGCGGCTCCACGCTGCTTGCCGGAACTCAGCTCCCCTGGCTCGGCAATCAGACGATTCACCCCTACAGCGACTTCCTGCTTCACGACATGGGTTCCGAGATAATGGGGGTCGGACTCAACGACAACTATGTGTCGGGACTGGCACGTGGCAATGAATGGCGCACCACTCCCCTTTGGGGTATAGGTCTTCAGGAAAAGGTCAACGGACACACCTGCTTCCTCCACGACGGACGCGCTCGAAACTTCACAGAGGCGATAATGTGGCACGGCGGGGAAGGCGAGGCTTCAAAGAATATTTTCAGGAAGATGTCCCGCAAAGACCGCGAAGCAGTAATAAAATTCCTCCAGTCGCTTTGAATTAATTGAGAATTTTGAATTGAGAATTTTTAATCAGTCATGAAAAAACTAATACTCTCAGCCATACTCTCCATGTCATTCTCTCCTCTTGCAATGGCGCAGTATGACACCGACACCGAAAACGGCGTCGTGTCTCTCGCCGACCACCGCGGATTTACCTTCACCACCAAGAAGGGCGATTTTCTCTTCAAGCCGTATCTGCTTGTGCAGACCACTGCCAACTACAACTATTATGACGATGCAGGTCTCGACCCGGCCTACAATCAGGACAATGTGGCGAATTCCGGATTCGGCATACCATATGCAGTGCTCGGATTCACAGGAAAGGCCTTCAATATCGTCACCTTCAATCTCTCAATCAACGCAGCTGCCTCAGGAGGCGGACTCCTTCAGCAGGCATGGGCCGACATACGACCCTCCGATGAGTTCGGCGTACGCATAGGTAAGTTCAAGACACCTTTCTCCCACGCCTATCTGACCACCCTCGGTGAGACACTTTTCCCGGTGCTTCCCACATCGCTTACGGCATCTGTAATTCTCCCCTACTCGCTCAATGCGGTGACTCCGCACATCGGCACAGGCTTCGACCTCGGCGTGGAAGTTCACGGTATGGTCAAGGACAAGTTCGGCTATCAGGCAGGTATATTCAACGGCACAGGCGCCTCCGTCAACACAGCCACCAAGACCATCAGCGACGACTGGCACATCCCCTCTCTCTTATACGCCGCACGTCTCACCTACCAGCCATTCGGTGTCATGCCCGCATCGCAGGGTGATCCCCGAAGACTCAACAGCAACAAGATGCTCGTAGGCCTGTCGGGATCTCTCAATGTGGAGAGCGAGAACGAGAGCACAAACGACTTCCGCCTTGGTCTCGAATGGTCATGGATCAAAAACCGCTGGTATTTCGGAGCGGAATGCTACTATATGAACGTAGGATTCACCAAGCGTCAGAAAATCAACACATCCTACAGTTACTTCGGTGGTTACGGTCAGGCCGGATATTTCATCACCGACAAGCTCCAGGGATGTCTTCGATACGACTTCTTCGAACGGAACTCCACAAAGAAAGGAGGATTCCTCAACATGCCGGCCATAGGAGCCAACTATTTCATAGACAGCATCAACCTTAAGCTTCAG
>JAIEBK010000121.1:3543-8813 GCA_029070945.1 Muribaculaceae bacterium | reverse complement strand
TCATGCGACGAAGGCCGAATATACAACGACGATATAGTCCAGAACGAAGAAGGCGGCACTGCCCGGTTTTCAGGCACGTTAACAGGCGTTGAGACCTGGAGTCAGGGCTATACCCTCGCCCTCGCCGGATTCGAGGATGGCAACGACTACGCGCTTATAAGCAAAAATATAGGCACATCGGCGACTGACGGAAACTGCGATGTGACACTCTCGGGAATTCCCGGAAAAGTAAACGTCATCGAACTGTGTGCTCTCGACCGTCTTCGTCGCCGTGTAGCCACGTTCCTCTCCGCCGAATACTCTCCGCAAGCCGAAATCCTTCAGATGAGCGCTGACGGAGTCGATATGTCAATGGAAGCGGCGATACAGACGGAGATATTCAACACCACGTGCATACAGTGTCACGGGGGCACCGGACATGCGGCGGCCGGACTTGATCTTCTCGCCGGCAACAGTTTCGGCAACCTGATCGCTGTCCCGGCTGGGAAAATACCGGGAATGGACCGTGTGTCACCCGGGCAAAGCGATAACAGCGAGCTTTTCCTGATACTATCTTCAGGCTTGTCGTCAGACTGGAACTATGACCACTCCGTAGAAGTGGTGCGCCAGGAGAAGATCGACCTCATACGCAACTGGATCGACAACCTTTAATTCGCAGTTAACTCACATCGCACAACGCACAACGTACAACACAAAGCGTACAACACGATTTATTTGCTTATCTCGATTAAAATGGTTATTTTTGTAGACAATTACAGAAATGAAATATCTTAATTTCAAATACGACGGAACTGAGGCGACTGTGGCTCTTTTCGGTGAAGGCCGGAAAGAGGCGCATGCCTATATCCTGCCGGAATCCAAATCCGTCAACGCCTCCGTACAGATAAAGGCTATCAACAACGCAGCCATTAAACTGGCCGCCGAAACCGGTCTCAAACCGGTGTTCAAGCGCTATCTGCTGAGCGACCCATCAAATCAGACCATATACCTTCCTAAAGAGGAAGACTGCGCTTACTCGGTGTTAGGCCAGTCTCCGCTCAACGGAACAAAGGCCTCCCTGCTGATCCTTCTTGAGGAAGACGCTGATTTTACCCGGCATGAAGGAGGAGTGTGGTCAGACAGCAATGGCCGGATATGGGTCGGAGACGGTGATGACATTGCCACCGGAGATTCCCTTACGATGACTGTAGCGTATCTTGAACGTATGTCTGAAATGCTGAAGCAGCGCGGTGCTTCGCTTAAAGACAATTGTCTCCGGACCTGGTTTTTTGTGCGCGATATCGACAACAACTACAAGGGTGTCGTTCAAGGACGCAACAGTGTCTTTGCCCGGGAGGGACTGACTTCAGATACCCACTTCATAGCCTCTACCGGAATAGAGGGCCAGTGCGCGCAGCCGGGGCGTCTCGTGGCATTCAATGCTTTCGCAGACACGCGCATCACTCCGGCACAGGTCACATACCTCTACGGGCGCTCCCACCTGAATCCAACATATGAATATGGGGTGGCGTTTGAGAGAGCCACAGCTGTCGACTATGCCGACCGAAGACATGTATATATCTCCGGAACGGCAAGTATCGACAACAAGGGGCAAATAGTAGCCCCCGGCGACATCAAGGCTCAGACACTGAGAATGCTTGAGAATATCGGTGTACTCCTCGATGAAGGGGGATGCGGTTGGGAAGACGTAGCTCATATGACCGTCTATCTGCGCGATATAGCCGACCATTCTCTTGTGAGCAGTATGATGGAAGAGCGTTTCCCCGGCATACCGAAGGTAATCGTTCTCGCTCCGGTATGCCGTCCGGGATGGCTCGTCGAGACTGAATGTATGGCGGTAAGGAAGGCTGACAATCCTGGCTATGGGGCGTACTGAGAACATAGTATTCGTCTCGGCGGTGGCCGTCACACTGCTTATCGGGCTATCCTCTCTGTTGCCCTCACGTATCTACTCCTCGGCCATATGGCATATACTATGGATTGCCATAGCGGCGGCAATTATAACAGGAATAATAATGGGGCGTCTCTGGCGGAACTGGCCTGCTTTCATAATGCATATCGCATTTCTTTTTATGATTGCAGGGGGCTTCTGCACTTCTCTCTTCTCCCGCCACGGGATGCTCCATCTTTTACCTTGCCGGACTACCGACAGCTTCATTACAGACGCCGGCAAAAGCGAAAAGCTCCCAGAGACCGTTACCCTGTTGTCATTCACTCCTGAATATTATCCGGGTATGAATTTCCCAAAAGATTTCAAGTCTGTCCTTACGGCCGGATCCGGCGACACAATATACATATCGATGAATCATATCGGCCGTCTTGGAAACTATCGCCTGTATCAGACATCCTACGATGACCTTGGAGGCACGGTGTTGACCGTCACTCACGATCCTGCAGGTATCGCCGTGACTTATACCGGGTTCCTGCTCTTCGTCATTGGAGGAGCGGCATGGCTACTGAAATCATTTTGGAAATTCCGGCTGAAGAAGCCATCGTCAGCCTGTATACTTCTCTGCTTTATATTCCTGGGGGCCGGCAGAGTCTGCGCGGTCCGGGCGGTAGATCCGCTCACCGCCGATTCACTGTCTTCCCGTCAGGTGCTTTTCAACGGAGAGACGATGTCATTCACCCGTTTCTCCACTGCACTGACATATAAACTTACGGGGCGTGATAAGGTGGCCGGGCTGTCTCCTGAGGCCTTTGTGGCGTCACTGATAAAATACAGGGAGGATTGGCGTGAGGTCCCGTTTATTAAGGTCAGAAGCAGGGCTTTGAGAGACACTTTATCGATAAGTGGCAAATACGCTTCGATAAACGATTTTTACGATGAAACAGGAGTTTATATTCCCGGACGCCTGTATAAGGAAGGGAATGGACCGCTTGACAAGGATATTATAGCGCTTGATGAGAAGATAGCTTTCCTCATCGATCTGTGGACGGGAGAATTATTCGTGCCGGTTACGCCTGATTCAGAAAACATACGGTCGGATTTCTCGATTAAATCGGAGATTTTATACTTTCGTGTCAATCCCCTGAGGATTCTTCTCATATGCACGTCGCTCATTACTGCAGTTCTTCTCCTGTCGTTAATATTCAGGAAAAAGGATATACGGATTTTTCCGTTTATTTCAGTCTCGGCTATATTGGGAATAATGGCATATGCATGGCTTTGGCAGGTATCGGAAAGCGTTCCGCTGTCCGGAACGGCAGACATAATGGAGTTTCTCGGCGTATGCATGATCCTGCTCTCCTGCATGGCTGCATGGCGGAAAGAATCTGCGTTACTTCTGACTCTCTCGATGGCTTCGGCTTCCTTTCTGCTGCTTGTCGCGTTTCTCGGCATGAAGGATCCGGTATTAGGCCCCCTTATGCCGGTGCTCGCATCTCCGTGGCTGTCAATCCATGTCTCTCTTGTGATGCTTAGCTATGGTATGCTTGGATTCACTCTCCCGGTGTCTCTCACAGCGCTCATGATGCCGTCTCAAAGAGATCGTCTTACACGGCTCTCCATTTCCCTAATCGGTCCGGGAGTTTTTCTTCTCGGAATAGGGATAATTACAGGTTCATTGTGGGCGAATGTGTCCTGGGGGCGTTACTGGGCATGGGATCCGAAGGAGACATGGTCGCTCGTCACTCTTATGCTCTATTCCTTACCGCTCCATCGGTTTTTCGGAATGCGTCATCGCCCGGTATTATGCTCAGTCTACCTTCTGCTTGCCTTTTCCTCTATCCTGATGACTTATTTCGGAGTCAACCTCCTCCCATCGCTCCACGCCTACAACTGATTATGAAGACAACACAGCTACAGTATTTCATCGGACATAAAATGCTCCTGACCGCCGACGACGATGTCCTTACGCAATGCAAATGGACAGACCTTTCCGATGGTCAGGAAAAGGATTCTCATGAGGCGTATGGAAAGGGGGTGATCAGCATAGCCATATCTCAGATTTCAGAGTATCTTGCAGGTAAACGAAAGGAATTCATCATTCCTTTAAGTCTTCAAGGCACAGAATTCAGGAAAAGGGTATGGTCTGAATTGCGTCTTATCCCTTATGGAGAGACTATAACCTATAAGGAATTAGCCGAACGTATAGGCTCGCCCGGCGCATACCGGGCCGTAGCGAACGCCTGCGGAGCCAACCCTTTTCCCATCATCATACCATGCCATAGAGTGGTAGCATCCGGAGGGAAACCGGGGGGATACACAGGCGGACTCGACATCAAGTTCACCCTGCTTGAGATTGAAAAGCAAAATGGCGAAGCCTCCTGCCGCGTTTGATGCGACAGGAGGCTTCCGATGTAAAAAGAGATAGATTTTTATTCTGTCAGATCGGAGGGAAGCACGGGCATCGCTCCTTTCTTGGTGCAGACGAATGCGGAGGTGCGTACGGCGATTGAGTGAGCCTCGGGCACCGGCTTTCCCTTGAGTATGCTCGCGATGAATGCAGCGGTGAATGAGTCGCCTGCGCCTACAGTGTCAGCGACCTCCACCTTCGGAGTCGGCTGGAAGGAAACGTTGCCCGGAGTAAAGACGTAGCTGCCGTTAACGCCACAGGTGAGTATGAGCATCTTAAGGTTGTACTTGCCGAGAAGTATCCAGCACTTGTCCTGAAGGTCGATACCGGGATAGCCGAACATACGGCTGACAGTGACAAGCTCCTCGTCGTTGATCTTAAGGATGTTGCAGCGTTCCATAGAGTTGCAGAGTATCTCCTTGGTATAGAAGCCCTGACGGAGATTGACGTCAAACACCACCAGGGAGTCTTCCGTCTGAGGCATCGCGTCAAGAAACTTGTTGATGGTCTCGCGCGACACTACATTGCGCTGTGCCAGCGATCCGAAGCAGACAGCCTTGGTCTCCTTTGCAAGCCCCTCGAGAGCCTCGTTGAAGGGTATATTGTCCCAGGCCACATTCTCCTTGATGTCATACATCGGGATGCCCGCCTCGTCAAGTTCCACCTGTACGGTGCCTGTAGGATAAGGCACGATCGAGATAAGCTGATTGAGTCCTTTAGACGTAAGGTTGTCAAGGATCTCCTTACCGAGATGGTCGTCGCCGACAGCGCTGACCACACAGCTCGGAAGGCCGAACTGGGAAACGTGATATGCGAAGTTCGCGGGAGCGCCGCCGATTTTCTTTCCTTCAGGAAGGATGTCCCAGAGGGCCTCACCCATTCCTACTACAAAGTCTTTCATGTTATATTTTGTTTATTTGTTTAACAAGTTTAAGGTGTTTAGGAGGTTTAACAAGTTTATGGAGTTTAGGA
>JAIEBK010000121.1:0-3443 GCA_029070945.1 Muribaculaceae bacterium | reverse complement strand
TTAAACCTTTTAAACCATCTAAACTATTTAAACTGTTTAAACCATCTAAACCTTTTAAAGCAACCGAATTAAGCATTCTTAATCTTAAGCGTATAGAACGCGAGGTAAAGGACGCCGAGCGTCATCACTGCCACAGCTCCTGCCACACCTACGGCATCCTGCGCGAAGCCCATGCAGAGAGGGAACACCGTGCCTCCGAAGAGGCCCATGATCATAAGGCCTGAAACCTCGTTTTTCTCTTTCGGCTGGCGGTTGAGTGCCTGTGCGAACACGACGCTGAAGATATTCGAGTTGCCGAAACCGATACATGCGATGGATGCGAGCACCAGGAACTGCGAGGAAGCCACGAAAAGACCGATCATGCCGAGCATCATGCAGAAGACGCTGAAAGCGAAGAACGACTTGGCAGACATCTTGGCGAGGATGAAGGAGCCGAGCAGACAGCCGCCGGTGCGGAAATAGAAATAGATCTGGGTTCCGATCACGGCATCCTCAACGCTGAGCCCGAAGCGTTCGGTTAGGATCTGTGGAGCAAACGTATTGGTGCCCACATCGATACCGACGTGACACATGATGCCGAGGAAACAGAGTAGTACGAAAGGTATGCGGAGAAGAACCACACACTCCTTGAAACCTGTCACCTTGTCAGGCTGTTCCTCAGCGATCGGAGTGGCACCGAGTGCGGCGATGGAGAGGAGGCAGACAGCTGCGAAGATCGGGAACACGATCCTCCACTCAAGTCCGAACGTAGGCATGAGCATGGCCGCGCCCCAGGCCATGAGATAGGGGGCGAGCAGCGAGGCGAGAGCCTTCACAAACTGGCCGAAGGTAAGGGTCGATGCAAGGCGCGCCGGATTGATGAGACCGGAGACAAGAGGATTCAGTGAGGTCTGCATCACGGCATTGCCGATGCCGAGAAGAGAGAAGGCTATAAGCATAGTGTAGTAGCCCGTATGAAACATCGGGATCACGAGAGAGACGAGGGTAAGAAGTAGCGACAGGAGGACAGTCTTCTTACGCCCTATCTTGTTCATCAGAATGCCTGTAGGCACCGAGAAAATCAGAAACCAGAAGAATACAAGGGAGGGGATGAATCCGGCCTGTGCGCCGGAAAGATTGAGGTCGACCTTAACGAAATTGGTGGCGGAGCCAACGAGGTCTACGAAACCCATCGAGAAGAAGCAGAGCATGACCGGAATGATCTGCATCATAAACGATTTGCGGTCGGTTGCTGCTGATTGTGCCATATCGAAGTCTTGTTAATTTTTCAGTGAGTAAATTTTGAGAGTTGTGATTCTGGCCTTGCCGCCATTAGAAGAAACAGAGAGTGTGCTGTATGGTTCATTCGGGAATACAAGATTCGTCATTGAGAACTTACCGTCATTGCCGAAGAGCTCGATACTCGATCTGTCTATGAAGATTCTGAGAGAGACCTTACCGTTCTGCTCGAAAGTAGGAGCAACTGTCACTGCGGGGAAATTCTCGCTGAAATCCACGATTCCGCTCTTGGTGCGGTCGAAGGAAAGGGTATGATCCTTGACGCTATAGGTCATGTCCACCTTGTCGCCGGCCTTATTGGATAGGGTCATCGATACTTTCTCATTCTCTTTTGCCTCCAGGTCGAGGAGTATCTCGCATATGCCGTCATTGACGGCAGGTAGAGCGAATATAGAAGGCTTTCCTGAAAGCTTGACACCTGACTTATTTACGACAAGCTTGTCTCTCATTGCAAGAAGTTCTGGAGAAGGCACGCCGGAAGCATATATCTGTCCGTCGTCGCCCTTGAAAAGGCCGATCTCGCGGGGAAGAGTGTTGGCGCTGCGGAACTGTGTGGTGGGTACGTCGGCTGCATACTGCCAGTTACTCATCCAGCCGATTGCCGTACGGCGTCCGTCGGGAGCATCGCTCCAGCTTACAAGGGCATAGTTGTCCTTGCCGTGATCCAGCCATTTTGTCGGGATCTTCCCATTGGCGTCTGTGTCTGCCTTGAAGGTCTTTCCGTCCCAGTCGCCTACGAAATACTGCACAGCCGAGCCACCGAAAGGTCCTCCGGGATTGATGTTGCATATCAGCACCCATTTCTTCTCATTGGTTCCGTCTACAGGGAGCTGGAACAGATCGGGGCATTCCCATACTCCACCCTGTGCGCCTATTCCTTTGCCGAACTCACTCTGCAATGTCCATGTCTTCAGGTCGGGTGAGGTAAAGAAAAGCATCTCGTGGTCGAGAGCGTGAGCAAGCACCAGATTCCATTCTTTGGTATCTTCATTCCAGAACATATTTGGGTCGCGAGCCTCGCTCTCGAGAGTGAGGATCGGATTGCCGGGATATGTCGTGAAGGTCTTGCCGTTGTCACGGCTGTAGGCGAGGCTCTGCATCTGGTTGGTGCCTGCAGAGGTATAGAGCGATACGATGGCGTCATCTCCGAAACCTGCGGTATTATTATGGTCGATCACCGAGCTTCCGCTGAAGATTGACCCTAGTCCGTCCGGACGGATCGCGATAGGCTCATGCTGCCAGTTGACGAGGTCTTTGGAAGTAGAGTGCGCCCAGGTCATGTTCTGCCATTTCGAACCGTAGGGGTTATACTGGTAGTAGAGGTTCCATACACCGTCCTTGTAGAACATGCCGTTAGGATCGTTCATCCATCCGTATAGTGGTGTGTGATGGAAAAGAGGACGATATTTGGTTTCGGTGTCAGGTATCTCAAAGGGATCAACAAGAGCCATTCCCTTCCAGCATGCATCTTCCTTGGCTTCCCTTACAGAGCTTCTTCCCTGTGGGGTCACCACATCAAGAATCACATTTTTTCCCTTATATGGCGACAGGTCAAAGGGAACCATGTAATCAGTCTTCGATTTAGCAAGACGCACATAAATCGTCTCTGCTATTTTTCCGTCGACTATCACATTGATTTTCGCGTCATCGTTGCTTTCCTGTACGGGAAGCATCAGATACTTGTTGTCGCCGGTTACTCTGACGAATGTGTTGTTGACGCCGAGGTGCTCTATCTTAAGTTCGTCGGCTGCCACAGCCGGAATGGACGCCGAGGTCATGATTCCGATAGCTGACATTACTGTGATGAATCGTTTGATATTAGTCATATATATAGTCTTTTTGTTAATTCCTTTTTAATTTCGCATCCGGAGGAGCCTGCTTACCGGGCATGGCCCTCCGGATGCGGTCGAACCTAAAAACCTTTTTTACCCTGGTGTTTTCCGTAGTACCAATTTCGAACCTAATAACCTAAAAACTTAATAACCTATCTAATCTTTATACATGAATTCAAAGAATGCTGCGTAGTCTATGAAGATTCAGGACTTAAGACTCCGGACCACTGCGTAGCCTCTTAAGACTTAAGACTGAAGACTCAAGCCCGATCTTTTCGACACTGCAAAGCTACAACAAATATTGAAAATCAACGATAAAAAAACGTGCAAGAT
>JAIEBK010000120.1:4777-14279 GCA_029070945.1 Muribaculaceae bacterium | reverse complement strand
GGGGGAAGATCCTGCATCTCGAAGCGGGTGGTGCCGAATCGCTCGCTCTCTTCATTTGAGTTGACCATCATACCCTTGTTGTTGCGTGATTCCTTGTCCTGACTTATGAAGCGGACACTCTCGTCGAAAGTGAACTTACCGGCAGCTATTTCCTTACGTATCGAGTCAAGACGCATCGTGGCGTCACGCAGGTCTTTGGAACTTACCTTCGGCCTCAGAAGTATATGCCTTACATTAACTTCGTCTCCCTTACGGTCGATAAACTGGATGATGTGATAACCGAACTCGGTCTCCACTATGCGGCTTACTTTCTTTGGATCGTTAAGGTTGAAGGCAACGTTTGCAAATTCCGGGACATAGGTGGCGCGTGTAGCGTAGCCGAGTTCTCCGCCCTTCATTGCGCTCCCCGGATCCTCGCTATACATTATGGCGAGCGTAGAAAATTCAGATTCCCCTTTGTTGACGCGGTCTGTGAAATCGCGAAGGCGGGCCTTCACGTCTTCTATCTCCTGCTTGGGAATTATGGGATTGAGCTGCATGATCTGCACCTCTACCTGCATCGGCACATAGGGAAGGCTGTCGGCAGGAAGCTTCGCGAAGTATTTCTTCACGTCGTTGGGAGTGGCCTTGACGTTCTTCGTCAGGTTGCTCTGCACCTGCTCCTTAATATAGTTAGCCTTCATTCGCTCGAGCACTTCCTCACGGATAGAGTTCCATGGCTTACGGAAATACTCCTCCACCTTCTCCTTACTTCCAAGGCCCTTGACATAATAGTTGAGCTGCATCTCAACTCTTGATGAAAGCTGACTCACCGGAGCCTCGATGGTGTCAAGCTTACCCTGATGCAGATAAAGCTTCTCTACTGCCAGCTGCTCGGGAATCACGCAGTATGGATCGCCGCCCGGGCTTACGCCCATGCTGCGCATCTGAGCGTATTCGTCTTCTATCTCAGACTTATATATGGCATTGTCGCCCACGATCCACGCCACTTCGTCGATCACGTTTTTCTTTGGGCCTGTATTGGAGTCAGCCTTAGCCGCGAAGCCGATATAGAATGCTGCTGCGGCCGCGAGACTTATTGTCATTATTGTCTTTTTCATCTTCTATGAATGATGTAGTTGCCTTCTTTCAAAATTTCCTTTTCCACAGCCGAAGCACGCAGCGCTTTCATCAGGCCTGCCTCATAGTCGGCGAGATGCAGGGCTTTCATACGGTCTTCTATGATAGGAGAAGCGTATTCCTCCGGCATGGTTTCTCCGCTCTTCCTGTAATCGGTCAGATGCAGCATGTAGACCGTGCCGTTAAGCTCCGTCTCATAGTCAACGGTCGATTCCACGAATCTGTCTCCGTCGCCGAGCCTACTCGGAATCTCGCCGGCGATGACATCGAAATCCGTCCACTGATCAGCGAAATAGCGGAATGCCGTAGCCTCGCGTCTTCCGGTGTTCTCAAGTGCGTCGTAGGAGTCGGGATCTGCCTGGCGCATCCACTGGCGTATGTCGTCGAGATAGCGGGAAGAGGCCGGAATCCTAATGAACAGACCCTTCACGATGGGGCGTTCGAGCTTCAGCTCCGCGGCGTGAGCCTTGTAATAAGCCTTCACGCCATCCACATCCACCGGCTGCACGCCGTTGCGACGCATCTTGCGGCGGTATGAGTCAGCGATCAGGCTCCGGCGGTAGCTCGCGGTCAGCGCGTCGATCCGGTCCATATCGTCTATCTGTCCGGCAGCGAGGTCTTCGATCAGAAATCCTTCAATCCATTGGTCTACGATCTTACGTATGAGTGCCGCGCTGTCGGCCGCACTGATACCCGGAGGTAACCGGCGAACCACGTCAGAGAGCCTCAGCACTGAATCGCGGTATTGAGCCACGAAATCAGTATCAGCATTGACGGGATCCGCCTTGGTCCGTCCGCAACCGACAGCGATTGCGAGGCTTCCCAGAAGTATAAGCGCGCTCTTTCTCATCTAATGAGCAAAGTTACAAAAAAAATCCGAAATGGCAAAATCGTTTTGAGTCTTCGTGCTTCAGTCTTGAGTCTTCAGTCTTAAGAGTCTATCCTGGGCAAGCAGACATGCATTCCTGACATATGCGGATTTACACCATCAATCTAAAAAGCCCTTGGAAATGCAGTTTTCCAAGGGCTTGCGGGGAGTATGGCGTAAAGTCTTACTTTATCTTTTTCAGGACTTTCTCGTTGACGGTGACGGGATAGCGTGACTTCAGACGTTCCACCCAGTCGCGTTCGAGCTGATTCTGGTAGTCGCCTGTCACGAGGCTGCGCACATCGCTCATTGATTCAGGAGCATTGAGTATGCGCGGATCATAGACAAAGTAGACAGTATACTTCTTATTGTTCGGCTTTACAGGGGCTCCTCCGAACATCACATTGTCTACCATTGCGTTCTGCCCTTCCTCCATGAGGATACGTTCGATAGAGGCCTTGCCTACAAACTGCTTGCGTACAGCCTTGAGGGAAGCATCGTCTGTCACCTCCTTGAGAGCATCGCGTACGAGATCAGCCACGGAGTCGTTGGTTGCCTGCACAAGAATACCCTTTACGTGAGGCTTTGTCCACTTATAGTCGGCACGGTGGGTGTTGAAGTAGTCGTCGAGACCCTGCTCGTCTTTGGCGGCCTTGTCCCAGACTTCGCGAAGGCTTGCCTCATAAAGGAGTGATCCCTCACGATATTCGTTGAGGAGGTTACGGTAGTCAGGTTCGTTTACGTATAGCCATTCGTATTCGAGTTCCTTTACCGAGTTATCGTCAAGGTCTTTTTTACGGAGAGCCTTCTGATGCTTCTTGCGAAGCTTGCTGATAAGGTTTTTCTCTACAAGCGCGTAGCGGTCATCCTGAGGACTGGCGATCCTCTTCAGCACCTGAGGCTTCATCTCGGCGAGAGAAGCCGGGCCTTTGGCATCAAGCTTACGGATCACATGCCAGCCATACTGGCTTCTGACCGGACGGGAGATCTCATTTACGCCGATGGCGAATGCGGCTGAGTCAAACGGCTCCACCATCATTCCGGCACCAAACCAGCTGAGTTTTCCACCCTGGCGTCCGGAGCCTTTGTCGTCGCTCAGTTCCCTGGCAAGATCTTCGAAAAGGGCCGGATTGGCCGTCACTACGTTGTATATGCTGTCGATGCTTGCCTTTGCAGCAGCCTGCTGCTCTGCGGTGGATGTCGGGGGAACCATTTTCATGATGTGCTCCACAAGAACTGTTCCGCGTGCGGGACGGTGCTTTCCGCCCTTCACTATGTGATAACCCTGAGGAGACTCGACTATCTCGGAAATCTCGCCCGGAGCGAGGGTGAATACAGCTTTCTCGAATGCGTAAGGGAATCTTCCCGCCACGATGTAGCCCATTCGTCCGCCATCGCTACTGCTGGCGCGGTCGACGGAAAATTTCGCGGCCATCTCCGCGAAGTCAGCTCCTTTGATGATCTCGGAGCGGATGGAATCGGCTTTAGCGCGGGCGGCGTCATTTTCCTGTCCGGGCATTCCCTTTGCAATCATGATATGGAAAGCCTCGGCTTCATCCCTGCTCATGTCGAACGCTTCCTTTACAAGTGAGTTCAGATAGATGGAATCAGTCATGTAGGGAGTGGCGAGATCCGCCTTGTACTGCTCCATCTCCGCACGGAATGAAGAAAGGGTGTCGAGTCGCTGTGAGAGAGCATCGGCTACCTTAAGCTTGTAGATCTTAAACATCTCGGCATATTCGCCGAGTGTCTGAGGGTCTACCTGCTGTTGCTGGTTTTTGTGATAAAGGTACTCGAATTCCGATCGAGGGACGTCAACCCCGTTGACGGTCATCACCACTTCATCTTTCGCGGATACGGATAGGGCGGAAGTGGCTAAAACGGCTATTGCAGCTATGTGCTTTCTGTTCATTGTCGTTGTCGATAGTTTGATAATCGAAAAAGGAGGAAGCTTTCGTAGCTTCCTCCTCTTATAACGCAGTATTTTCCTTAAAATTGTATATGGTTTTCATCGTTTTCGCCGTTTTCATCGTTTTCCTCGAATATTAGGACAACTTAGAAAACGCCTGCAACTATGAATCCGACTGATTGAGGCCGGGATTCTGCGACAGTTTGTCGAGTACATAGTCGGCAGTTACCTCAAACTTCTTTTTCTTGGAAGACGGCACCTCATACATCGCGTCGACCATAACCGTCTCCACGATACTACGCAGACCGCGGGCTCCGAGCTTGTATTCGATTGCCTTGTCTACGATTGTGTCGAGGGCCTCGTCGGTAAACTCGAGCTCGACGCCGTCCATCTCGAAAAGCTTCTTATACTGACGGATAATGGCGTTCTTAGGCTCGACAAGGATCCGGCGCAGCGCATCGCGGTCGAGAGGATCGAGGGCGGTCAGTACCGGGAGTCGGCCGATGATCTCGGGAATGAGGCCGAACGACTTCAGATCCTGCGGCATGACGTAGCGCATGAGATTGTCGCGTTTTTTCTTTGCGTCGCTGCTGTTCTGCCCGTAGCCGACGGTATGGGTGTTGAGTCGGGCGGCGATCTTGCGCTCGATACCGTCAAAAGCACCTCCGCAGACGAAGAGGATGTTTTTGGTATCGACGGGTATCATCTTCTGCTCAGGATGCTTGCGGCCGCCGTTGGGGGGCACGAGCACCGTAGAACCTTCGAGAAGCTTCAGCAGACCTTGCTGCACGCCTTCTCCGCTGACATCACGTGTGATCGAGGGGTTATCGCTCTTGCGGGCTATCTTGTCAATCTCGTCGATGAATACGATGCCGCGCTCAGCCTTCTTCACATCATAGTCACAAGCCTGAAGCAGCCGCGTCAGAAGCGACTCTATGTCTTCTCCCACGTAGCCGGCCTCGGTAAGCACTGTGGCGTCCACAATGGTGAAAGGCACGTCGAGAAGCCTGGCGATTGTCTTAGCAAGCAGAGTCTTTCCGGTACCGGTAGGACCTACGAGGATTACGTTGCTCTTCTCGATGTCTACGTCCTCGGCATCCTGTTTTCCCTCATCGAGACGCTGAATGCGCTTGTAGTGGTTGTAGACGGCGACCGCCATATACTTCTTCGCCTCATCCTGACCTATTATGTACTGGTCGAGAAACTCCTTGATTTCCTTAGGCTTTGGAATGGAGTTGCGTTCCTTCTTCCCTGTCTTGGCCGAGGCCCTCTGCGCGAGTTCGGCCTGTGCGGTGGTCTCGATATATGAGACGCAGTCTGAACACAACGCCAGTCCGGGCATTATCTCTACAACGGGATTCGCATCGGAGTCAACCGCGCCGCACATAGCGCACATCTGTCCCGATCCCTGAGTCTTCTTTGCCATGGCCAGCGGATTATTTCTTCTTTTCGTTGACGAGGATTCGGTCGATCATTCCGTATTCCTTAGCTTCGGAAGCGATCATCCAGTAGTCTCGGTCGCTGTCTGCGGCCACTTTCTCCATGCTCATACCGCTGTGTTCGGATATGATGCGGTATAATTCGTCTTTCAATTTAAGAATCTCGCGTGCCGTGATCTCGATATCAGATGCCTGGCCCTGAATTCCGCCCATCGGCTGATGGATCATCACACGGCTGTGAGGGAGCGCGAAACGCTTGCCCTTCTCTCCTGCCACGAGAAGCACCGCCGCCATAGAGGCTGCCATACCGGTGCAGATGGTAGAGACGTCGCTGTTGACATACTGCATGGTGTCGTATATGCCGAGGCCGGCGTAGACGGATCCGCCCGGAGAGTTGATGTAAAGGGAGATATCCTTATCAGGATCGACTGAATCAAGATAGAGCAGCTGGGCCTGGATGATGTTGGCGCTCTGGTCGGTCACCTGGGTGCCGAGAAAGATGATACGGTCCATCATAAGGCGGGAGAAGACATCCATCTGTGTGACGTTGAGCTGGCGCTCCTCAAGGATATAAGGATTCATGTAGTCGGCGTGAGGCACAGTGACGGCCCCTGCCTGACGGTTGACGGCCTTCTGATAGCCGTCGAGCATATTGCTGTTGATGCCGAGGTGTCTTACGGCGTATTTTTCAAAATCTGTCATAGTCTTATTATTATTGAATCGGGATTAATCGGAATTTAACGGGATTAATCGGGATATATCATATCAATCAAGAGGCGGCGACCCGGAGCTCCGCATCGCCGCCTTGAATATCTTTATTTTTAAGGCTTTATGCTTCGGCGGGAGCGAAGAGCTTATTGAATTCCTCTACGCTGACATTCTTCTCGTCGAGTGTGACGGCATTCTTGATCGCGCCGTAGAGCTTGCTCTCGAAAGCCTGCTGACGCACCTGGTCGCCCTGCTTGCCGGAGATGATCTCATGAGCATACTTTTCGAGGATATCCTCGGGAACGTTAGGCATGCCGTACTGTGCGAACTGGTTGCGGGCGATTGCCTTTGCGAGTTCGAGCACGTCTTCCTGCTCAAGCTTGACCTCGAGGGCCTCTGCGATCCTGTCGCTGACAAGCTGCCATACGAGCTGCGGACGCGCCTTTGCATATTCCTCATCGATATTCTCATCGTTGAGGGTCTCGTTGGCCTGCTTCAGATAGTCCTTAAGCACTGCATCGGGGAGAGTGATCTCGCCGACAGCCTTCAGGATAGCGTCTTTTGAATCGATGGTGAAGCGGAAGTCGCTGTCGTTGCCGAGCTGAGCTTCGATCATATCCTTCACGCTCTTCCTGTATTCCTCCTCGTTCTTGACATTGTCCTTGCCGAAGAGCTGGTCGTAATATTCCTGACCGAGCTCGGCGGGACGGAGCACGATGGAGTCGGTCACTTCAAACTGGAAGTCGCCCTTATGGTTCTCAACATCTGCCTTGTCTACATTGAGCATGGAAGCGAGTTCAACCTCGTTTCCGTCGGCTGCGGCCCAGGGATTGAATGTGAACTTGTCGCCTACCTTCTTGCCTACGAATACTGCCTTCTGATCCTCGCTCTTGAAGTGCTCCGGACCTACGATACCGTTCTCAACCACGATGCCGCCTTCCTTGACGGAACCGTCTTCATTAAGTTCGGTTATGATGCCTTTGACAACTGCGTTGCTCTCGACTGTGTCGCCGGATTCCTGCTTGCCGAAGCGGCGGCGCAGGTTCTGGTCCTGTGTGGTCACCATCTCGTCGGTCACTTCGATATTGTAGTAAGGCACCGAAAGGTCCTTGCTTACGGGATTTGCGATTTCTGGAGCAAGACCTACGCGGAACTTGAATGTGAAGTCGTCGTTCTTAAGATCGAACTTCTCGTCAGCCTCGGGAACGGGGTTTCCAAGCACACGGAGGTTGTTTTCCTTTATATAGTTGTAGAGGGCTTCGGAAGTGGCTTTGTTGACTTCGTCGTATTTTACAGCCTCACCGTATTTCTTCTGGATAAGGCTCATAGGAGTCTTTCCGGGACGGAAACCGGGTTCGGGACGGTTTTTCGCGATATTCTTAAGGGCTTTCTTCACGCCCTCAGCATAGTCTGCTGCTGCGAGCTCAACGGTCACGATGCCGTTTACGTCGTCGATTTTTTCAAACGTTACGTTCATTTCAGTATTTGATGTTTATTTCTATATTTTCATTATCCTTACTATCGAATAACAATAACCGTGCCAACTTTTTCAATGACGACGGGTACGTTTTTTGATAGTTTTGGGTTTATTCCGCAAAATTAACAAAAAAATCCGATATGGCAAAATGTTTTGAGTCTTCAGTCTTTGGTCTTCAGTCCTGAGTCTTCGGTCTTCGGGGGATTTACCGGGCGGGATCAGTAGGCTCTCCGTCCTTTCTTGCGTCCGAGCATGTCGAGCGCTTTATTGACTCCGCGTTTCATCTTGTCCTTCTTAGTGTATACCGGAGGAAGGGGTATATGGCCGTTGCCGACCCGTGTGTCGAGTTCCATTCCGAGGCGGCGGGAGTCGTGGTCGATCGCGTTGACGCGCGCTATAAGGTCTGTGATGATGGAGTCGCGTGGCACACGCTCCGATTCAAATATCAGCATCGCGTCCTGTATGGCCAGTTCCTGATTCTTCTCTTTTCGGCGTGCATCTCTGACTGTAAGGTATTCGCGGTCGGTGATGGTGAGGTCGAAGTAGGTGGAGACGTAGAGTATGGGATCCTGATAGTGCTTGAACATGAACATGTCATGTCCTCGGCCCATAGATTCTATGCTGCACGAGAGGCGGTCAAGGTTTTGCGGACGCACGGCAAAGGTATCTGTATCGGAGAAGTGATAGTCCATAACAAGGCGCTCGAACTCAGTATCGCGCCAGTATGGACCGGCGAGTCGCGGTGTCCATTTGCGTCGGGTGGAATCGGCAAGCACGTTAACCATAACGTTGACTCCTGCTGAGTCTTTCCTCCATATTTCGGAAGGGGAGTACCTGCCCATGACAGTATCTGTTCCGATCCGAGTTCCCCCGATAACAGCGGGGAAGTTGACACGACGCGGCAGGGAAACCCAGTCTGACCAGGAAAAATGATGATTGGCTCTGTCGGATACGCTGTCACGCCCCGACTGGTCGGTCCATTTATAGTATGATTTGGTCTTCAGCAGTCTTGGATCGGTCCAGCCCTTATAATGCTTCTCCTTCCCTGTGGGAATCATAAAGTCAACCCATTTTTCGCGGTAGAGCGTCAGTGTATCGGAAGAAGATGACATGGTGGATAGCTCCCGGATGTATCCGGTCATATGCAGGATGGGGCGGTGCCTGGTGGTGACTTTCACTTCCGGCAGCTCGAATGGAATCGGCTCCAGCGGTGCGTTGGGACGGGCTATCATGGCGATACCGGACGCTGTCGCTGCGACGGCCGGAAGAAAAAGATACCGAAATATGTGGAATCGACTAAAATTCATTTGGCAAAGTTATTGAAACTTCGTATATAATGCAATTCTCGACCTTAGCTTTTGTGAATTCTTGATTAAAATTAACTAAAATTAATCTAATAAGGATGTTGAGTTGTTGAGATGATAAGTCGTTTAAAAGAAAAACCTAAAAATGGAGATAAGAAATCAGAATCTTATAAGATACATCACGCCGCTGCGGGAGGGTGGTTCGCTCCCGGCGCTGGCGGAGGCTGACGACGGATTCAAATACGTTGTCAAGTTTCGAGGCTCCGGTCATCGCGAGAAAGCTCTCATAGCTGATTTTCTCGGAAGTGAGATAGCGCGTGCCGTAGGACTCAGGGTGCCTGAGCAGGTATTCCTGAACCTTGACGAGTACTTCGGGCAGGCCGAAGGCGACGAAGAGATCCAGGATCTTCTGAAGTGGAGCCGGGGACTCAATCTCGGAGTTCATTATCTGCAGGGAGCCATGACTCTCGATCCGTATGTAAATCCTGTTGACGAGGCAACGGCGTCAAGAATAGTATGGCTTGATATGTTCATCACAAATGTAGACCGAACTGTGAAGAACACCAATATGCTCATATGGAACAGAGAGCTATGGCTCATCGACCACGGCGCTTCGTTCTATTTCCATCACAGCTGGAGCGACTGGGAGAAGAGTGCGATGACACAATTTCCCTATAT
>JAIEBK010000120.1:0-4677 GCA_029070945.1 Muribaculaceae bacterium | reverse complement strand
GAGAACGCCGACAACGTGATTTCTGAGAGGAGAGAGGTATACAGGAAGTTTCTGCATAAGAGGCTTCAGGATGTTGACATAGTAAAGGCTGTGGAAGATGCAAGAGCAAAACAGATATGAGTATGCCGTTCTCAGGTTTGTGCCGCGGGTGGAGCGAGAGGAATTCATAAATGTCGGACTGGCGATGATGTGTAAACGCAAGCGATGGATAAAGGTGTGTATTCTGATTCCGGAAGGAAAACTGCAGGCAATAAGTCCGGATACGGACAGGGAGGCTATCGCCCGTCAGCTTCAGTCTTTCGTTGATATAGCCGAGGGTAAACGTGGGGCAGGACCTGTAGCCCAATATCCTGTAGAGGAGCGGTTCAGGTGGATATCGGCGGTGAAAAGCAGTGTGATACAGACATCAAGGCCGCATCCCGGACTATGTGACGATCTGGAGGCCACCTTTTCACGGTTGTTTGCAGAACTGGTGGAATGAAAAAACGGCCTGGTTCCCTCGGGAACCGGCCGTTTTCCGTTTTTGTATAGCGGGTTTTATTATTTATTCAACTTTTGCAAATTTAAGTTGATGGTTATGAGTCTAAAAGGTTATTTTGTGGCACGACGGGCTGCGCGCTTAGCCTCCATATCGGCCTTGTTCGCCTGATACTGCTTGAGCTGGTCTTTGTCGAGAATCTTCTCCACCTCCTTGTCGAATTCGGCACGGAGTTTCTGCATTTCATCTTTGCTCTTCGCCTTCATGTCTGCCTTGCTTTTCTTTTCGGCAGCCTTGTTTTTCTCGCGGAGAGCCTGCATTTTTGCTTTCTGGTCTTCAGAGAGGGTGATGCCGCTGAACAACGGATTCTCTCCTCCGCGACGCATACCCTTGTTCATGCGTGCCTCTTTGGCTCCTTTCATCCTGCGGTCGCCCTTGGCAACCTTGCCGTCTTTCATTTTCCGGTGATTGGCCTTGCCATCCTTGGCGCAAGCCTTTCCGGCTTTCTTGCAGCAGGGTTTGGCTTCTCCCGTACATTCCTTTTTGCAATCTTTTTTGCCTTCCTTTGCGCATTCCTTCTTTTCCTTGCAGCATTCGGTTTTCTGCTCGGAAGCTTTGGTGGGAGACTGTGCGGCTGCGGGTATCGCGATCGCGGCGGCAAACGCCAGCGTGAGGGTCATTAGAATCTTCTTCATCGTAATTTTCGTGTGTTATAGATTTGTTATTTTCGATTGTTTACGATTCTTTGACCACGGTAATCAGAAGACGTTTAATCGATGTCGGTTTTTTTGCTTTTTTTAACTTCTCATTCATTGAGCAGTATACGGACGAAAGATTCGGGCAGACGCACATTATATAGATTCAGGGCATCACGGAAGAGAGGCGCGATCTCCTCATCGGTAAACCCGGCGATGCCGCATCCGATGCGGGTGACATAGAAGGTATTCTGGTCACAGTTGCCCGCAAACTCGATGAAATCGTCGACATATGGTTTGATGGTCTCCACCCCGCCCTGCATGGTGGGAATGGCGTAAGACTGACCCTGCATGCCGACTCCCTGCCCCTCGACGGCTCCGAATCTCTGACGCGCCACACGGGCGGCACCTCCGGCATGGTGCCCGGCGAGGTTGCTTCCGAATACGAATATGTCATCAGGGCCGAGCTCCGTGATGTTTTCAGGCGTAAACCTCATGCTGTTGATAAACTTTAGCTTTTCGTCGATGCCGTATGGTCGGTGGGCGGAATAGCGTTCGCGCAATTGTGTCTCGCCTGAAGCTCCGACAAGGTCGTCGGCTACGGACAGTATCAGATCGTGGAGTTCAAGTCTTTTTCTGAATTTTTCCGGAATACCGGTATATCCGAGTATCGCTCCTATGATGTTGCCGGCTACGGCCCCTGTAGAATCGCTGTCGCCGTCGTGGTTCACGGCCGCCACGAGGCATCCTTCGAAATCGCGGATATAACGCATCACGCAGAAGACAGCGATAGCCGCCGTCTCCTCCGCTACCCATCCTTCTCCAAGCTCCCTGATAGCGTCTCTGTCAGATCCGGAGGAACCTGCCAGGTCAAGGGCCTTCTGGATGATGGATATGAATTTCTCTGTTTTAACGCTATCCGTAGCCACGGCAGCTAAAGTCTCGCTTAAGGCAGAGGCTATGATGGAGCGGAATGTCAGGCGGTCGATCACATGAGTTCTCATGCATCCGAATATGAGAAGGGTTGTGAAAACGGATGCGAGGGTGCTTAGGTCATTAAGATGGGTGATACGCGCGCTGTCTGCGGCTACACGAGCGGCTTCCCGTTTAGCGTCTTGCATATTACTTTGCTCTGTATTGGCGGCATAGAAAATGCCTATCGGGGCTACCCTCATCACTGCGCCGCATCCTTTCGAGTCATTATGCACAGGAGAGCCGGCTTTAAGATTGGAAAGGGCCGAGAGGCATGTGTTGCCGGGCGCACGTCGGGCCCATAGGTCCCTGACATGGGTAAGCCAGGATGACGGGATAGGTAGCTGGAAACCGGTCTGTGTCTCAAACCATGCGAGATATGCCTTCTCAATGCAGCGTGTCACGGCGTCAGTATTGGCTGATTCTCCTTTTTGCGCTGCATCCAGAAGTCCTTCGGCAGTGAAGAGCGTCATCTGCGTATCGTCTGAAAACCGTGCGATTCCCTTGGAGTCGGGACTATAGGCTGTGATTCCGGAAGAACCATATTGTTTAAATATGCTGTCGAGGGAAGAAAACTCTACGGTGTAGCCGAGGGCGTCGCCGGCGGCTCCGCCGATCATGCATCCACGTGCTTTATCAATTAATATATCTTTCATTTTAAGTTTTGTTGATTTCTGTGGCAGTTGTATGTGTTGTGTTGGTGGTAGGGACGCACGGCCCGTGAGTCCCCGCATGCCGGTTTTTCTTATTGTCGTCGGAAGGACGCGAACCTTCGTCTGTGTCTGAGATATCCGAGGTCATGGCCATGACGGTATGCCTCACGCTCGAACGAGATATTGAGATATGCTTTATGCGGATCTCTATGCTGTATGAGCCGGAAGAGCCATTCGATGACATATATTATATAGAATGGAAGCCAGAGAAGTTCACGCATCTGTGCGTCGTGGATACGCTCATGATTGACCACATAGCGGTCTATCCATGAAGTGTCACGGGCGCAAAGGATACCGAAGAGGTTAAGGCAATAACCTTTCCGCATCCAAGGACATTTTAGAATCACAGGCTTTCCTTTCATACTGTGTCAGCTTTCGGCAGAGCATCCTGCGATTTCCTTAGCAGAAAAGGCCTGATGGCGAAAAGCGGTATGTTGCTCATCCAGTCCTGTTGTTCGTATCCCTTCATTGAGGTGCGGTAGCCGTGCATTCCGCTTCCTGAATTGTCGATAGTTACGAATTGCCTTAATGATTTAGATTTAACGTTTTCTTCAGCCTTAACTTCAAGGGGCAATATTTCACTTCCGCATTGCACGATGAAATCGATCTCCAGACTTGAATTGTCTTTTGAATAATATCCGATCACAGTCTCGGGAATGGTCTTGATCTGTGTCAGGACATAGTTTTCAGTGAACGCCCCCTTAAATTCGGTAAATACCGTGTTGCCGATAAGCATAAGTGATGGAGGTACGTTTGCCATTGCTGCCAGCAGACCGACGTCGAGTAAAAAAAGCTTAAAGATATCTTTTTCCTCATAGAATTTAAGAGGCATGGCTGCTTTGGAAACCCGGCATACCTTATAGATCAGTCCGGCATTTACAAGCCACTGTATGGCTTGTTCATATTCAGAAGCGCGCGCCCCTTTCTTCAGAGCACCGAAGATGAACTTCTTATTTTCTCGAGCGAGCTGGGAACTGATTGATTCAAAAACCATTCTTGCCTTCTGAGTGTCCTTACCGGCGTGTTTGGCTATATCGGCGTCATAGGCGGTGAGTATAGCCTGCTGTATTACTCTTACCGATACCGGATTTTTATTTTCTATGAAGTCAAGCACAGCTTCCGGCATACCTCCTACGAAGTAATACTGCCGTAGACGGTCAGTAAAACTTAAAAGCAGACTGTTTACTGTCTCGTCGGTATTTGCCAGGCGGAGAAGCTCTGCTTTTGTAGTTTCACCGACAGCCTCAAGAAACTCATCGTAAGTCATAGGATATAGATGCTTGATGTCTACTTTTCCGGTTGGAAAAGGTGTTTCCTCCATATTCATGACTCCTAACAGAGAACCGGCAGCCGCAACATGAAGATCGGGAGCATCTTCGCAAAAGTATTTTAGTGCGGCAACCACATCCGGGATTTCTTGAACTTCATCGAAAAAGATAAATGTCTTGCCGGGACGTATTTCAAGATTAGTCATTGATGAAATACCGAGTAAAATCCGGTTGACGTCAGCATCTCCGCTCATAAGTATCTTCAACTGCTCGTTTTTGTAACAGTTGATGTAAATCATCTCATCAAATTCATTCCGGCCGAATTCTTTGAGAATATATGTTTTTCCTACCTGTCGGGCACCATACAGCATCAATGGTTTGCGTCTTGGCGTATCCTTCCATTTCAGCAGGTCTTTATAGATATATCTTTTCATATGCGCAAAATTACTAAAATATAATCATATATGCAAATGATCTACATTTTTATGAGGGAATAAGTGTGGTAATTCTACATTTTTATGAGGGAATAAATGTGGTATTTCTACATTTTT
>JAIEBK010000012.1 GCA_029070945.1 Muribaculaceae bacterium | reverse complement strand
GGGATTCGAACCCTGGGTACCCGTAAGGGTACAACGGTTTTCGAGACCGTCCCGATCGACCACTCCGGCATCTTTCCAAAAGGTCGTTTCTGAAAGCAGGTGCAAATTTAGGCATTTTTTTTGAGACGGCAAAATAATTCGATAAAAAAATCCCGGAACAAATTCCGGGATTTACTCTATTGCAGATTCAAGAGGTTTACTCTTTATCGGTCTGTGGAGTATTGCTGAAGATAAGACTTGCCTCGCCGAGTGTGAGTCCCGCAGGAAGATCGTCAACACTTGCCACAGATTTGATAGGCACGTTGATTGCTGTATATGCAATTGACTTATCTGTCTCAAGCAATGTTGCACGGAGCCCAAGAATATTCTCGCCATTTTCAGGCTGAGGCATCTCCGCCATGTTGATCACTATCGGAAGATCGCTCCAGGTAAGCTGAGGAGCAGGAATTCCATTCCAGAAATAGCGCATGTTAGCGATAGCCGACTGCTGATTGCTTGCAACAGCCTTAGTGGTGATTCCCGTAATGGAAAACTCCTGATCGGCGAGCACATAGACGATACCGTCCTTTACAGCTGCGTTATCAAAAGACATCGTAATGTCTACGTTAGGAAGGTCTTTGTCGTTTGAGCAGGATGAAATCATCATTGCAAAAGGCAAGACCAGAAGGAGATAAAGTAGTTTCTTCATTTCTTTTTCGTTTTTTGTGTGTTTTAGTTACTTATTCAGTTGCATTAGCTTTTATATCAGTAAAACATATGAGAAGCCTTAAAGTTGGAAGATTCTGTTTTTTTTCGTAATTTTGTATTGGATTTCGAGTCATGATCTCCCTTTAATCCCGATAATAATGAATTTATGAAACGATATATATTACTATCCATCCTCATCCTTGCAGCAACGCTGACCTATGCCGGATCTCCGCTTGACAGATTCCTGAAATCGAAAAGTATATCAGCCGGAAGCACGGCTGTGCTTGTCCAGGACCTGAAGACCGGAGATGTGCTGATGTCGCACAACGCAGACCGCCCTCTCCTGCCTGCCTCCATAATGAAGACCGTGACCATAGCCGGACTGCTGCAGGAGAAAGGGCCCGACGAACGATTTCACACCATGGTCTTTGCCGACGGTCCCATCGAAGGAAACCGCATTGAAGGCGACCTCCTGATAGTAGGCGGAGGCGACCCAACCCTCGGAGCTAATTGCGCGCCGGAATCGGCCGACATCGCAGAGGAAATAATCGCGGTCTTAAGGCATAAGGGCATAGACACGATCAATGGAAACCTGCGAGTCGACACATCACTATACGAAGGACCATCATGTCCGCCCAGCTGGGCCGCCGGAGATCTCAACGAGGCTTACGGGACAGGAAGCCATGCTCTGAATTTCCGAAGAAACGCATCCGGAGGCAGAGCCGTGAAGAATCCAGAATCTGTCTTCCTCTCATATCTCTCCACCCGCCTCCAGGGAGCCGGAATCAAAGTAAACGGAGGAATGACGACAGAAAGGAAAAACATCACAGACAAAGACGCGACCCTTCTTCTCGACCATGTAAGCGATAAATACGCCGAAGTGATGCGAAGCTGCATGATGCGCAGCGACAATCTCTTTGCAGAAACTCTTCTTAGGGCCTTCGGCCTGGCAAGAGGGAAGGATGGTTCGACTTCCGCTGCCGCCGATGAAATGCTCGATTACTGGACTCAGGCCGGCATACCGACAAAAGGGGTGACTATTATAGACGGCAGCGGGCTCTCACGCTCCAACCGTGTGACGGCCGCCTTCATCAACGGAATCCTGCAGACAATGGGAGACAACGATGAGTATGCATCTTTCATGCCGCTTGCCGGGCAGGAAGGCACTCTTTCAGAGTTTCTTAAAGACACTCCTCTCGACGCCTATGTGGCGATGAAGACAGGCAGCATGAAAGGGATACAGTGCTATGCCGGCTATAAGCTCGATGAGCAATTCGCACCGACGCACAGCATCGTAATCATCATGAACGATATCGGGCCACGCGGAGCAGCACGCAAGGCGGCCGAAGATCTGCTGCTCGGGATCTTTAACTGACGTCGTGTGTAGAGTTAGGTGCGTCATCGGATGAGTCCGGATCCGGCTCGTCGGCGATGGAGCGGCGCACGATGTATAGATCGTAGTATGAAAGAAGCAGTGTCGTCAAGGGCAAGGCTATTATCATACCGAGAAAACCGAGCAGCGTACCCCACACGGAGAGTGCGAGAAGAATGATGGCCGGATTGAGTCCCATGGCCTTTCCCATGATCTTAGGAGTAAGAATGAGATCCTGGATGCACTGCACCACTACATATACGGCCATGCATTCCCAGAAAAGCATCCAGAAATCGGGACCTCCGGAAATAGAACCTACGAGACACAGGAACGCGGCTATAGGAAGTGAAATCACCTGCAGATAAGGAACCATATTGAGCATTCCGATGAAGAGGCCGAACAAAACAGCCATCGGAAGGCCGATGATAACGAAACCGGCCGCGAAAAGAAGGCCCACGATGGAGGCTATATAGAACTGGCCACGGAAATAACGATTCATGGCGTTCTCTATATCCTTGACAATATGAAACACCTGCTTACGCTGACCGAACGGAATGAGCTGGCGCATCGACAGTATGAACCGCTCATAGTCAAGCATGATGAAAATGACATAGAGCACGACGATAAGCCAGCTTATGACTCCGACAAGCAGACTAAGGGAGCTTCCAATAAACGACCATGTCTGATTCAGACTGTTCTTTATGAGTTCCACCCATTGCTCACGACTTAGAAGGCGGCCTATCTGGTCGAAATCCACATTCTTGCGGATGAAATCATGTATTTCCTTCGATATGTAGGGTATCTGTATCTGACTTGACGCATATTCGCGAATCAGTTTAGCCATTTCGGTGCATTCCTCCACAAGATACGGTATAAGCAGCCAGCAGAGAATTCCCACGATAAACACAGACTCGAGAAGGGTCATGACCACCGGGAAGAAACGCCGCCTGCATCCGAGTATCTTCTTATTGAACTCTACGGTAGGCTCAAGGACATAGGCGATAAGACACGCCACAAGGAAAGGAAGAAGCACATCGCTCAGGAGATCGAGCAGAAACAGAATGATCACAAGCCCGCATATCGAGAAGATGATACGGACAACACGGTCGAATGTATAGGGACGCCGAGACATTTATTAGTAACGATTAACGATCAAAGATCAAAGATTAAAGATTAACGATTAACGATTAACGATTAATGATCAACGATTAATGATCAACGATTAACGATTAACGATTAATGATCAAAGAGACAACGATGAAAACGATGACAACTGAAAACTTACTTCATTTTATCGAACTGTGCGGGATCGCCGACTATCCAGAGAAGGTCGCCGGACTGAAGGACAGTATCGGGCCGGGGATTGATGAACTCGCTCTCGCCTCTCTGCACGGAAATCACCATGCAGAAGTAGTCGTTGCGCAAATCGGTCTCGAGCAGCGGCCGCCCGATGATGGGAGAATTAGGAGTGAGGAGTATACTCTTGAGCTCGATATCAGGATGCCGTAGCGATTCTTTCTTCATATGGCATGTACGGTCGATCTCATCGTTGAGATGCTTGATCTGGCTGTCGGTGCCAATCACTCCAAGCGTGTCGCCGGGGAAGATGCGGGTGTCGCCGGTAGGCAGAGGAATGAACTCGTCCCCCCTCCGGATACTCGACACGCTGACACCGAACTCATTCCTGAGTCCCGAGTCCTTAAGCCTGTCGCCTGCAAACCTGCAGTTGGGCTTGATGTCGAGATAAGCCTGATGAAGATCGCTTACAAGATTATTGTTGGCGCCGCTGCGGGCATTCTCGCGGTTGTTGAGGTTGTTCATGAATTTCTTCTCCATCCTCTTGAATCCACGCATTAGTCTGGATGAAGCGAATATCACAATGAGCAGGAAGCATATGGTACCTCCTATCCATCCTACAATCGTAGAATAGCAAACGGCAAGGAAATAGACCACAAACAGAAGCGCTATCATATAGCGGATGATAGTCATGGCTATGAGCGGCACCTCATAGAATGAAGCCGTGGAGTGAAGCTTCATCTTATGGTCATTCTTTATGGTGGTGAATGAAAGCGCGGTCAGGAACGGCGACATAAGCACGAGAGAGCATATCGTGGCTACAAGATGTCCCCATTTCGGTATCAGTCCTTCCATCAGAGGGAACAGCAGCTGCCTGCATGCGAAGATTATGGCTATCAGTATCACCGAATAAAGCACTATCCTCCAGAGATAGCGTCCGAGAATCTCGCGCCAGAGACGCGCCGTCTCGTTGGTATCGACCGTCTGAGATGAATAACGGTTGATGAGGAAACGCAGCTTTTCGGGCAGATGCTTCTCCACAACCCTATATGCAGGGTTGGAGAGCTTGATGAAGTAAGGTGTCGTGAATATGGTGATGACAGACACAGCCACGATGATCGGATAGAGGGAGGCGTCGAGCACTCCGAGTCCCATGCCGAGCGATGCGATTATGAATGAGAACTCACCGATCTGGGTAAGGGAAAAACCGCTCTGCATCGCTACCTGCAGGGTCTGCCCGGTGACGAGCATACCGAGTGTGCCGAATATTATCATTCCCACTATCACTACAGCCGCAAGCAGAAGCACCTGAGGATAATACATGGCTATCACGGTCGGCTGCACCATCATGCCGACAGAAATAAAGAAAACAGCTCCGAAAAGATCCTTGACCGGGGCTATGACATGCTCCATACGCTCAGCGAATACCGTGCCGGCAAGAATGGATCCCATCACGAAAGCACCCAGCTCAAGAGAGAATCCGCACATTACTGAGAAAGCCGCCATCATGAAGCAAAGTCCCATGGAGACGACAAGAAGAGTCTCGGAATTAAGGTAAGAACTTACCTTCTCGAGAAACGACGGAAGCAGGTAGACACCGACCACAAACCATATGATCAGGAAGAAGCAAAGCTTCGCTATGCTGAAGATCAGCTCCGAACCCTGCACATCGCCCATCGCAAACGAGGATAGGAGCACAAGCATAAGAACCGCGAATAGATCTTCGATTATCAGCACGGCAAGCACCATCGAGGCGAACTTCTGCTGTTTGAGTCCGAGATCGGTGAATGCCTTAAGTATTATTGTGGTCGAAGACATGGAGATCATGCCACCGAGGAATATGCAGTTTATCGTGTTCAGATGCAGCATATACCCGACTCCGAAACCGGCCATAGTCATGCCCACTATGATGATCAGAGCCGTTATGATAGCCGACGACCCGGAATTCATCAGTTTCTTAAACGAGAATTCCAGACCGAGCGAGAACATCAGCACCACGATGCCGAGATCGGCCCATATCTCTATGTTCTCCAGATTGGATATAGAAGGCAGATAGGTGAAGTTGGGCGAAGCGAGAAATCCCGCCAATATATACCCAAGCACGACAGGCTGCTTAAGCTTCTTGAAGACAAGCGTCGCGATTGCCGCCAATACGAGTATCCAGGCAAGGTCGAGGATCAGTCCGTTGGTATTGTCTTCCGAACCATGGCCGGAATCTCTGGCGGCGTCCGGATTAAGCTCTGTGTAGATGGTCTGCTGGATATCTGTGGTAGTTTCCTGAATCATCTGTGGCATCATAGGTCTATCTGGTTTGAGAGTGTTATCGAAAGTATGTCGTGCGCCTCGCTGAGACGGTTGATGGAATCCATAAGTTTTCTGGAGGTCCTGACGAGCACCACGAGATTGACTTCTGTAAAGTCTTTCTCGAAGTTCTGCTCGATGAAGAAATTGGATATATGCACACCCTCTCCTTCGAGAAGGCGCTCGTAGTCGTCGATATTCCTGAGTATTCCCTTTGTGCGGATGGAAATAACCTTAGTCTCCTGCCCTATATGGATCATATGCTCAAACCTGTTGAAGCCCACAATCACCATGAATATAAGCAGAGTGCAGACTATCGAGGCCATATACATTCCCACACCTACCGCCATGCCGATGATGGCCGTGATCCATATTCCGGCTGCAGTGGTCAGTCCGCGTACTACTCCACGCTGCTGTATCATCGCCCCGCCACCGAGAAAGCCGATTCCGGTGATCACCTGCGCGGCAATACGCCCCGGATCGCCGTTCTTCAGACCCATGTATTCCTGCGGGACATAGATGGAAAGCAGCATTGACAGGCAGGCGCCCATAGAGATAAGTGCAAACGTCCGGATTCCGGCCACCTGCCCCTTGTGCTTTCTTTCCGTACCGACAAGGGCACCGAGAAGCAGCGCGAGAAGGAGACGAAATGATGCGTTGACGAGGTTTACGTCAAGCGATCCGAACTGTGTTGATATGTATTCTATTATATGCATTTTCATTATAATTTTTTCATGGTTCAGCCGTTGAACTGCTCCGGATAGATGACCATGAGATTGTGGGCCGCGAAGTTTTTGGAGAGGAACTCCGGAATCTCCTCCTGCGAGGCGCTGTAAGAGATCGATCCCTTTCGGGCGCCTATCACCACGAGCAGGTCTTCCGGTCCGACATCACCTGAGAGAAGAATGAAATCGTCCCATCCGGTCATCTCCTGATAGATGCGGCGTATACCATAGCCATCAGTGGAGATGATATCTTCTATATATCTCGACGTCTCGTCAGAAACGAGGAATATCACTTTGCAGGCGAGCTGCTGGGCAAGATTGCCTATGCGGGCCACCCAGTCGTGAAAGCCCGTCTCATACTGAGCTTTCGCGCCGGCTACCACCACGATCCTCCTGACAGTGGATATAGGAATGAAGCAACGCGACATCACCACCATCTTCAGGGTCTCGCGAAGCAGCGTATCCACCATCTGCCCGAAGAAGGAGTCTACGATGTTGGCCCTGCGGTGGAAGCCGATCACTATATCGGAGGCGTGGGTCTGGCGTATCATGTTGGTAAGTCCGGAGACGACATTAAGATCGAAACGCTCCTCCTCGACGGCCTGTATACCCATTTCCTGCGCCGCCTGCGCGGCAGTACGCAGCGAGAAGCGACCCGCACGCAGGCTTTTCGGATCGTCGGAATTGCGCACGAACAGGGCCGTCACAGGCTCCGTATTCTTCGGAGAACGCATGAACACCGCCAGTCTCATAAGTCCTTCCGCAGTGATCGGATTCGACACGGCTACGATCTGACGCGCGAACTCAGGGCGCTCCACTCCCGTCTGTTCCATCTCGATGGCTGTCAGCTCAATCCTCATCCTTATAGCCGTGCGCTCCGTCATCACTGAGGCCACAAGGCAGCAGACAAGTATCATCAGCACGGCACCGTTCATGATGTCTTCGTTGATAATGCCATACTGATAGCCGAGCATCGTGGCGGCGATGGTAGCAGCAGCCTTTCCGCTCGTGAGTCCGAACATCATGCGTCTGTCGGTAGCCGTAAGTCCGAAAGATTTCTGGGCTATCCAGGCCGCGATCCATTTTGAGACGAGCGCCACAATAATCATGTTGAAGGCTACCCATGCCACTTTCCAGCCGCTGAAGACAACATGCACGTTGATCAGCATACCTACTCCGATAAGGAAATAAGGAATGAATATGGCATTACCAACGAACTTGATATGATGCATCAGCGACGAACGACCCGGTATGAGCCTGTTGAGCACAAGACCAACGTAGAATGCGCCGAGAATAGATTCAAGACCGATCAGTTGCGCCAGCAGCGCACCGAAGAACACCATGGCGAGAATGAAGATATATTGCGCCACCGCGTCAGGGATCTTCCGGAATACAATACGGGTGATCCACGGAAAAGCATATCCCACACCAACGGCGTAAGCGGCCGTATACAGGAGCAGCGTCAGTATATTCATGGCGTCGAAGACTCCGGTAGTCTGCAGTTTTACCACAGAAGCGAGAGTAAGCAGGGCGAGCAGAACGGCTACGATCGTGGCGCTGACAGCGAGAATCACGCCCCTTCCGTTCTGGAGACCGAACCGGCTCACCACAGGATAGGATATCAGCGTATGGGAGGAATACATGCTCGCCAGAAGCAGACATGTGGTGAGTCCTGCTCCGAAGGCGTAACGGGCTGCCAGAATACCGAAAGCGGACGGCACGAGGAAAGTGATCAATCCGAACGCGAGTCCCTGCTTCAGGTTTTTCTTGAAGTTATACATGTCGATCTCCACCGCAGCGAGAAACATGAGGTAGAGTATGCCGACCTGTCCGAAGATCTGAAAGGAAGCATCGCGTTCAAGCAGGTTGAAGCCATATGGACCGACAGCCACGCCCGCAAGAATCAGTCCCACAACATCAGGAATCCTAAGGCGCCTGAAGACTACAGGAGCCGCAAGAATCAGCAGGAGCACCAGTGTGAATATCAACACCGGCTGATGAAACGGGAGACTGAATAGCGAGTTCAAATCCTGAAGAATGCTTTTGCATTGCGTGTCGTGGCCTCGTCAACTTCTTCCGCTGAAAGACCGATGATCTCCGCAATCTTTGTGTTGATGAATGTCAGATAAGAGCTTTCGTTGCGGCGTCCGCGCCTGGGCACCGGAGCGAGATAAGGGGAGTCCGTCTCAAGCAGGATACGGTCGATACCAATTTCCCTGACGGCTTCGGGCAGACGGCCCGAGTTTTTGAAAGTCACCACTCCGTTGATTCCGAAATATGGATCACACGTCTCCCTGATTCGCCTCACATCATCTGGAGAGCCGGTGAAGCTGTGAAAGACCATAGGAGGAAGCTTTCCGCCATGCGACCGACTCCGAGCCGCCGCTATACATTCGAGGCAGACCTCAAGGCCATCGCGGCAATGGATGATGACGGGAAGATCCAGTCTTTCGGCAAGAATGATCTGAGAGATGAAGGCTTCCTTCTGAAGCGCGAGGTTTGAATCGTCCCAGTAAAGGTCGATGCCGACCTCGCCTATCGCCACCGGTGCTGTCGGACCGAGGATTTCTATAATATCGTCAAGTTCCTCCCGCCAGTCCTCCCCTACTTCTGTAGGATGCAGACCCATCGCGGTGCGGGTGCTGAGCGGACGCTCCGCATGAAGCGTCTTCACCTCAGCCGCCGACTCACGGTCGACCGACGGAAGCACCATTAGCGCGACTCCTGCCTCCACGGCACGGTCTACGGCAGACGCGCAACCGTCGGAATCCTCCTTGGAGAATGCATCCATGTATAGATGGGTGTGGGTGTCGATCATTTTTAGTCTTCAGTCTTTAGTCTTCAGTCTTCAGTCTTCAGCGACTATTTGGTGCGGACGATCAGTTTGTCGATGAGTTTGCGGAAGGCTTCGCGGGCTTCGTCGCTGAGCGATGTCTTTTTTATGGCGGCCAGCGCCTTGCTGCTGTAGGCGGCCACTTCGGCTTTGCTTACGGCCGGCATACCCATAGCCTCGTATATACGGGTGACGGTCTTCACCTTTGTGGGACCGGCCGGCATCCTGAGGGCGGCCTTGAGAGCATCCGCATTGGGACCTCCCATAGCGATGGCCTTCACCATAAGGAAGGTCTTCTTGTTGTTGTTGATGTCGCCGCCGATCGGTTTGCCGAATGTGTCGGCGTTGCCAAAAGTGTCGAGATAATCGTCTTCGATCTGGAAAGCCACTCCGAGCATCATGCCAAAGTCATACATCCGGTCAGCGTCTTCGGAAGATGCGCCGCCGATGAGGGCACCGATCTTTGCGGCTCCTCCGAGCAGAGCGCCGGTCTTCGCCTTTATCATCTCTATGTAACGGTCGAAATCCACCTCGTCAAGATTCTCGAAATCCATGTCGAGACGCTGGCCTTCGTAAACGCGCAGAGCCTGATCGTTGAATGTGTCGAGCACAGGGCGGAGTATCGAGTCGTCAACTTCGGAAATAAGTTTTGTCGCCAGGGTCAGCATCGTGTCGCCTGAAAGTATGGCCGTATTCTCGTCCCATTTGGAATGTACTGTCGGACGTCCGCGACGCAGGTCTGACTTGTCCATGACATCGTCGTGAAGAAGCGTGAAATTATGAAACATCTCGATTCCGACCGCCGGACGGAGAGCTTTTTCCGGACACTTACCGAAAGCGTCGGCAGCCATAAGGAGCAAAGTGGGACGCAGACGTTTTCCTCCGGCCTGCATGCCATAAGCTACGGGAGCATAAAGTCCGTCGAACTCATCTTTCGGAAAATCAAGAGCGCGGATCTCGGCCTCCGCGAGGGCACTGTATTCTGATATTCGGTTCATAAGTTTTCAGTTTTCGTCGTTGTCATCGTTGTCGGCGTTGTCATCGTTGTCTCTTTGATCGTTGATCGTTAATCGTTAATCGTTGATCGTTAATCTACAATGGTATCGGTGACAGCTTCCGGATGCTCCTCAACGGGAATAGAGTCAGGAAGAGTGACGGGCACTCCGGCACCCGATTTATTGCGGGAATAATATTCTTCTATCGCTTCCTCGTCGTATTCGAGAAAACGGCGGTAGATATCAGCGGGCATGTCGGAATTCCTGTCGTAACGAAGCACTGTGCGGAAACCGATCAGGAACCTCGCATACATATCCGGATCATCGGCAGAGGCGCGTTTCAGTTCCTGAAGTTCAGCCGCCACCTCGTCGGCAGTCATTCCCTTCACCCGGATCTGATTCATATACTCGAGGCCGAGCGTCAGGCCGAGGCCCTGGGGATCTTCGGCGCCTACGAGAGCGCGGAGACGCATCTTGTCATGAAGCGGCAGTTCTTCCGAAACCCTGTCGAACTCCCAGCTGAAAGTCTGGAGGGCAGTATCGGTATATGTCTCATAAGCCTTAAGAGTAGCGTTGTTTAGGGTATCGATACGCACTCCGTCGATCTTTCCAAGAGATGCGTAGATAATAAAGCGGGCAACAGA
>JAIEBK010000119.1 GCA_029070945.1 Muribaculaceae bacterium | reverse complement strand
GGAGATTCCGGCAGAATGGTTTTATGTCGATTATCCCTTGTAAATATATATCACATGATTTTGAATCGCTTTTAAGTATCAATCAAAATCTTCATAAAATCATAATACCTGCAGAGACAAAACATGTTCTTATGCAATATCTAAATGGACATGAGTTGATGACAGGATTCCTGTTAGCTCAAGATTTCTCTCAAAATAATATGATTCAGGCAATAACCGATTTAGTATCAACCGAATTACAATAACAATAGCAAAGAATTATGATGAAACAAGCCTTAACCCTTCTTGTGCTCCTATGCATTTACATAGTATGTGGAGCACAAGCAACTACCCTGAAGGTAGACAATAATGTACCAGGAACACTATCTCAGCGCATTCTCTATGATGACAAGCTAACTGTAGAAAACCTTATAATTACAGGAGAGTTAAATGGCGATGATCTTAAATTCATTCAGACACTTAATTCGTCATACAATCTAACAGGGACATTAGATATATCGGAGGTTCTTCTTACAGGTTCCTATTCGTACGGTAACGGAACCTTTAGTGTCTTGACCAATAATATTAATGTAAAGGCATTTCAAACAAGTAGAAGACTAAACAAATTGATTCTCCCAAAGTCAGCTACACAATGGACAGAGTCAGCTTGTTTTTCAAGTTCAGCAAGGATTACTCATTTAAATGTAGACTCCCTAATATTATCTGATCCTAAATTCAAAGCTATCGGAGGAATAGGCAATCCATCTTATCTTTATATTGGCGAGGGCGTTGAAACATTTTATATGAATAATAGTGAAGACGGATCAAAATATACCGGTGTGGTAGATTTCTATTTGCCGTCTTCGCTAAAGTCTATTTATATCACATCGTCTAAGGTAGGTACTCCCGACACTATAACTGTCCATGCAAATATGTTATCAGTACCGAGTGGATTTGGTAATAGCAATGGGAATACCCCAACTAAAGAAGAACTATCTTTTTTTGCGAATGGTAAGATATACGTTCCAGAAGGTACAAAAAAGGCATATGAATCATCAATGTTTAAGAATCTTGAAATTATTGCACCTGTTAGTGTTTCAGAAATCAGTCTAAATAAATCAGAAGCCAGAATAATTGCAGGAGAAAGCTTGAAGTTAGAGGCTGATATTATACCTTCCAATGCCGATAATCAGGACATTATATGGTGCTCATCAGACGATAAAATCGCAACCGTTGATGAGAATGGTTTAATTTTTGCAAAAAAAGGTGGCTATGCTCAAATTGTTGCCTACTCTGCGGAAACCCCTAATATAAAGGCGGTTTGTCATATTACTGTAATTCAACCAGTATATGGAATTACTCTAAATACTAACAACATAGTATTTACAGAAGATGAGTTTTGTCAGCTCATTGCAACGGTACTTCCAGATGATGCTTCTGATAAGACAATAAAATGGACAAGTTCAGATATTAGCGTTGCTATGGTTTCTCAAGATGGAACCATATATGCAATAAAACCAGGGCAGGCCACTATTATGGCAACTACTGTAGATGGAGACTTTGTGGCTTTATGTAAAGTCACAGTTAAAGCTAAAGTAATTTCGGCAACTGCAATACGGCTTTCTCATGCCAACGAGACAATAGCAATCGGTGAAACACTTCAGTTAAATGCAGTGCTCGAACCAGAAAACGTCACAAATAAAAATATCAGTTGGACATCCACTAATCCTAATATTGCAACTGTCAATTCCAATGGAAGAGTTCAAGCAATAGCAGAGGGTTCTACCAAAATAATTGCAACAACGACTGATGGGAGTAATCTTTCAGCGATATGTGAAATCAGTGTTAAAAAACAATTTGTTGAGATAACCCAGATTCAGATCTCTCCGTCACATACAAGAATTCCTGTCGGTAAATCGGTGAAATTGGATGTCATCCTTACTCCCAACGATGCAACCTCAACAAATGTAGTTTGGTCTTCGACCAACACCTCGGTTGCTAAAGTATCGCAAGACGGAAATGTAGAAGCCATTGCGGAAGGAGAAGCTATTATTATTGCATCAACACAGGATGGGTCTAATCTCTCTGCGACCTGCAATATCTCCGTCTATAACCAAATAATTCATATTTCGGAGATTATTCTTAATCCCGACAATATCGAAGGGTATGATAATGAGTCCTCAACAATCAATGTAGTTATCATTCCCGAGAATGCTACAAATAAACAATTGAGATGGTACTCGTCCAATGATAATGTTGCTACTGTAAAAGATGGAGTTGTCAAACTTATAAAAAAGGGGACAGCGATAATCACTGCTGAGGCATTAGATGGCTCAAATGTAAAATCCGAATGTGCTATCGTAGTTTTTGAAAGTGCCGGAATAGAGGATATAATTGAGAATAAAAACACATACGTTAAAATTTTCAATTTGAGTGGACATCCCATATATCAAGGAATATATGCCGATGCAAAAATTGAATCCGGTATTTATATTGTCTTGTGTGATGGTAAAAGTTTCAAAGTAAAAATTGAGTAAATGTATATAAACCGGTTCATACTATCATATTCCATCTATCAAACATAATATAAGCATTTACGTCATAACGCCACAGAGAAAAGCAATGTCTCTCTGTGGCGTTTCACTTAATGTCATGTAGCGTTACATCGCTACTGTGCTTTGTTGCGAGTATTGATTGCTTCTCGAACGCATACACCGGCTAATCCGTCTAATGCTTCAATATCACTCTCAAATTTCTGTTCGTCTTGGTAATGACGGATGGCTTAGTCAATACTCTTTAGAAAGCAACGACCAGGGGAATTCTTACAGCAAAACAAACTTTGCGTTCTGAACTTTATAACGGAGAGTCGAGCCAATGAAAATTATGGGGTCCGGCTCCTATCTCGAAGTTATACATGGCTATGCCAAGGTCTATCTTAGTGTAGCCAGCAAGTGACGAGCCTTTGACGGGCTTGACCTTATCATCGGGAACATACTCGAAATAAAACTTCTGCTGGTTGATGGCGGTCGGTGCCAGAAGGGCGGCTTCCACACCATTCCTAAACCATTCGGGAGAATCCGGGCTTATGTTGCTGACCTGATCCGGACGTTTTATTTTGTGTGTCCTGTAACCGTCTGCCTCGCCATAGCCTATGGCAACGCATAGCACTACCTTTTCATCGTCGCCGACTTTGAAAGCTCCGTCTATCTTCTTATAGGTCAGGCCTACAAAGCAGGTGTTAAGACCGATGCTCTGTGCAAACAGCACGAGTTTCTCTCCGTAATATCCCGCCCTGTATTCCAATGATTCGGACTTCTTTCCGACTATCATTATATAGTCAGAGACATTGGAGAATGAGCCATATGAGAGGAAACCCTTGAAGGCTTTTCTCTCGTTGAGCACCAACTGCATATTTAGATTCCCTTCACGGTTCAGTTTCGAGATCTCTTCCTGCAGAGCCTTCACATCACTCTCTTCAAGTGGACGGTCCTGATACTTTCTTACAGAGTGGCGCTCGCGCAGGGCTTCAAGTTCTGTCATAATCAATCTGATTTATCAAGTAGAATTGTTTAAACTTCCGTAGAATATCTAACATAATAAACAATATTCCCTTGCTTCAGTTCGCATATCACTTTGTAAGCTTGCCCTTGGAGTCTAAATAGCGGACGAATGTTTCCCACCGGGTCTTGTTTTTCTCGCGATTGACTTTCACGGCTTCGGTATCGGCAAACCGGAGAGTGTTGTCATTGATGCATGCCGTCATTGTCATGCCTGCTATGGCCATCGCCATAAATCGGATCAGTGGTTTCATATGTCATGAATTTTACTTTTACTT
>JAIEBK010000118.1 GCA_029070945.1 Muribaculaceae bacterium | reverse complement strand
AACGCCGAAAACGATGACAACGTCGACAACGCAAAGTTAAGTGTAAAATACCGGAGTGACATGCAGGATTTCGATAAAAAGATGGCACAAAATCGATATTTTAACATGCCGTGATTTGCGTGGGCGCGAATTTTTGATTTATTTTGCGCCATGAATAGCGATCTGCTGATGCTGAATGTGGGGCATGCCGTGCATGAGGCCGACTGGAATTTCAAGGATATAGTGAGTCCCTTCACACGTATCTACTACGTGACCGAGGGCTCGGCGACCGTCACGATCGGAGATGCCGAGCACCGTCTTTCGCCCGGCAACATGTATATCATCCCGGCTTTCACACGCCATTCCGATGCGTGTGACGCCCTGTTTTGCCACTACTACGTGCACATCTACGAGAATGTGTCGGGTGCTGACAACCTTATCGACAGATACAATTTCCCCTTCGAGCTTCCCGGCGAACCGCTCGACCTTACCCTCTTCGAGGCCCTGTGCAGACACAACAGCTCTATGGCGTTAAAGGCCGCAGACCCGAGGATCTACGACAACAAGACATCGCTCATCGACTGCGTGCGCCTCAACCGGCAACGTCCCGTCTGGGACCGTCTGGAGTCTATGGGGATCATATATCAGCTTTTGGGTCGCTTCGTGAAGGAGGCGACACCGAAATACGACACCAAGGATTCGCGCATCCGCGAGGCAGTATTTCGAATCAACTCCGATTCATCTGCCGCTATACGTATCGATGGTCTGGCACGTGAAGTGTGCATGACCACCGACCATTTCATCCGACTGTTTAAGAAGGAGATGGGATGCACCCCGGCCCAGTTCATCATAGACCGCCGGATGATGCAGGCGATGCTGATGCTGTCCGCAGAACCGTTGATGACAAAGGAAGTGGCCTATGCGCTGGGCTACGACAACCTCTCCTACTTCTCCCGTCTCTTCAAGCGCCACACCGGCATGACGCCGCGCGCCTACCGCGAAAGCTTCAACGCCACGGAAAGCAAATAGTATCGGCAGGGACGCCCTGTCCGGGTGCGTCCCTGCCGTATTTAAATGGGAGTGTATGGCTCCCGGCGACTATTCATCTACGAGCCTCAGAAAAGCGGCGTCAGCACGGCCTCCTGCTCCATTGTAGGCGTTAGTGGAAAAATGATTGAAATCGTAGGTTGTGACATTGATATCCCATGCTGTAAAAGAATTCAAAGGTTTTCCGATCCATACGTCTGTTCGTTCCTTGGAATCCGGGAATCCCCAGTAGATAGCGCCGGAGTTGTCCTTAATATTCCAGAACATAGGAAGTTTCTCAACTAATCCTGACGGCATATACTCAGCACGATTCGCATAACGGAGCGTTCCCGCAGGATCATTCATGTTTTTATCCTTCCTACGTCCGTAGCCCGAAGCTCCGATAGGCAGGAAAATATTGCGCGCATCTTTAGAATTGAAAGCAAATACACCTCTCATTCCGTGTCCTACATTGTCGATGTTGGTATATGAGAAATTGTAGGCATAATCGCCTGTCATCGCCGTTGCGGTAGAGCTGCCGTCATAGCATATACCGAATGTAAAATTCATGTCAGAGTTATCTCGTATACCCTGCCAATCATCATATTTGGGAAGACGTGTTGTTTTGCCAAGGTTGACCTGCACGCCATTTTCCTTCAAAGTGAAACTTTTACGGAAAACTACATCATCGCCTCCAAGCTTTGATTCCCCTAATAGCTGTGGCTCGATTTTATCCCAAGATAGCTGCCCAGCCACGGTGCCATCAGGACCGTTAACGTCAAATGCCCTGCCGGCAGGGTCTACGCCAAGCTGAGAACTGGAATTATTTGTCGCATCAATGCCATAATCAAGATTGCCGAATCTGAAAAGCGATCCGGGATCGATCGGCGATTCGCATTCCTTCTGAGATCCGCGAAGATTGAAACAATGCCACTTTACACTGCCTGAGTACAGTTCATCCGCCTCGTAGCCCTGGCGCACCATGATGCGGTGCTTACAGGTGTAGTCATGATACTTCACGAGGATAACTGCATAGCGGTTCTTTTTCAACCTGGTAGGGATAAAATGCACCTGAAATGTAATGTTAGATCCTGTGCTTCCGTATATTTTCTGCTGACCGTTGAGAGTGATGAATCCGGCATCTCCCGACTCAATCTCAGCACTCCACTTACCGTCAGAGGCAAATGGCATAAAAGTGTTGGAGCGTTCGGTCAGTCGATGTGCCATCTTAACAGTAAATGACTGATTGTTGCCGGCCTCGCGGTATATGCCGGCCGGATTCATAATTCGCCTAACCTGTATCACATCACACAACTGTGAGCGCTTCACCGATCGCGTAACTCCATTTTCGTCAGTCTCATCAATCCAGCAGGTGATCTTGACCACAGCCTTTCGCTGCTGACCGAAATAAGGATTGGCACCCGAATATCCAAGTGTCTTAACCATAAACAGAGCACGGGTATAGAGAGGCAGATACAGGTGCGTGCGATAACCGCTACCCACTTGCTGCTCAATGATCTCATAAGAGTCATGATTGTCACGTGTATTATCGGATGTGACACCGTCACGTATCGC
>JAIEBK010000117.1:7158-8427 GCA_029070945.1 Muribaculaceae bacterium | reverse complement strand
ATATTCGCTCCGAAGCAGCGGGAACTCACTCAGAAATGGATGATTGTGGCGTTCTTCCTGATCAACGTACTCTTGGGTGTAGCCGGCACTTTCTACGTGCAGTGCAAGACCCGCATTCCGGACGCCGGAGTAATGCGAGCCTTCGGAGCTCCGCGCCGAAGAGTAGTATGGAGTATCGTGGGAGAGGCTGTGGTGATCACTGTCCTTGGGTGGCTCATAGGAAGCATCATCTATCTGATTTATCTGAAATATCAGGGTTTCCCGATGGAGACGGATGCATATCCGATAATCCGGCACCTCCGTCCCGTATGGCACGACACGAAGTTCGGCCGATACTCGGTAATCGGCGGCATAATCCTGCTCCTCCTTCTCGCCACCTCCGCACTTGGCGCCTGGCTCCCGGCCCGCAAAGTCGGCCGCGTCCCCATCGTCGACTCCCTCCGCGACGAATAATTCTCTCTAATGCATAATGCACAATGCATTATGAATAATCATTCAGACAATACAAAAGAAAAAAATAACCCGGCATTCTCATATTGCATAAGGCATCATAGGATTATGAATTATACTTTATGAATTATGCATTAAAATAAGAAACTATGATTACTCTTAAAGACATCAACAAGATCTATCGTACAGATGAAATCGAGACGCAGGCTCTCGAAAATGTAAACATCCACATCGACAAAGGGGAGTTCGTCTCCGTCATGGGCCCCTCGGGCTGCGGCAAGTCGACGCTTCTCAATATCGTCGGCCTCCTCGACACCCCGACATCGGGCACCGTCACTATCGCAGGAACCAACGTCGAGGGTATGAACGATTCCCACCTCGCTGCATTCCGTAATCAGAAACTCGGCTTCGTATTCCAGAGTTTCCACCTCATCGACTCGCTCAACGTCATCGACAACGTGATGCTTCCGCTCCTCTACCGCAAGTCGAGCGCTTCGGAGCGCGAAAAACTCGCCAAGCAGGTGCTCGAACGCGTCGGCCTCAGCCACCGTATGCGCCATCGTCCCTCACAGCTCTCCGGCGGTCAGTGCCAGCGTGTCGCCATCGCACGCGCAATCGTAGGCAATCCCGAAATAATCCTCGCCGACGAACCTACCGGTAACCTGGACTCCAAAATGGGAGCGGAGGTAATGGACCTTCTACACACCCTCAACCGCGAAGACGGACGCACCATCATGATGGTGACCCACAACGAGGAACAGGCCCACCAGACCGACCGCATCATCCGCTTCTTCGACGGACGACAGGTAATGTAAAAAG
>JAIEBK010000117.1:0-7058 GCA_029070945.1 Muribaculaceae bacterium | reverse complement strand
TGAAAACTGAACAACTATGATACGATACTTCAAACAGGCATGGGGATCGATGAAGAAGCAGCCGCTGCTGAGCATAGTCAGCATCGCCGGCACCGCGCTCGCCATCTTCCTCATCATGATAATCGTCATGATCGACGAGGTGAAGGTAGTCCCTTTCGCGCCTGAGAGCAACCGCAGCCGCTGGCTTGTGCAGACCGGCGCTTCTATCGGCAACAAGGACTGGGGATCCACACCCGACAATAATTCATCTAACGGCGGAATGTCTTACGAGACAATCCGACGCACATTCTATGAAATGAAGACTCCCGTAGCTGCCGGAACATTCACCTGGAGCAATACCGAGAGCCATCTCTCAGTGCCCGGAAAGACTTCTTTCGGAGCCAGAAGAAAAGATACCGACCATGGATTCTTCAAGGTGATGGACTTCACCTTCATATCAGGTCATCCCTTTGAGGAAGCTGACGTGGAGTCCGGACTACAGGTAGCTGTTATCAACGAGACTCTCGCACGAAAGCTCTTCGACACCACTGACTGCGAAGGACGAGAGTTCTCGATCGATCACGTTCCTTACCGAGTATGCGGAGTGGTGAAGGATGTCAGTAACCTTACCTCCCACGCCGACGCCGACCTATGGGTGCCTCTTACCTCCAACGGCACAGATAAATTCACATGGTGTGAATATATGGGCGCGCTCAGCTGCATCATAGTCGCTCCAAGCAAGGAAGACATACCGGCAGTGCGCGAGGAATACAATAAGGTATGGGACAAGTTCGAGTCTGAGGTAAGCCAGGCCGGATGGGAGTTCTACCGCCGTCAGCGTCCCTATGACCAGTTTACATCCGTAAATACGAGAGGTGCCAATAATGAGCCGGATATGGAAGGCGTCAGACGACACAATCTTCTCGTCTACACCATCCTCCTGCTGATACCGGCCATCAACCTCAGCAGCATGACACAGAGCCGTCTGCGCCACCGACGCGAAGAGATAGGCGTGCGGAGGGCTTTCGGGGCGACAAAGACAGCCATCATGACCGAGATCTTCATCGAAAGCCTCGTCATAACGGTGATCGCCGGCCTTATCGGACTCTTACTCAGCATTGCCTTCATTTTCTTAGGAGGCAAGACTGTCCTTGCAGGCGGTGCAGACGTAACCGGACTTTCTTTAGGAATGGTATTCAACTTCAGCGTATTCGGAATCGCACTCCTGTTCTGCTTCCTGATGAATCTCATATCAGCAACACTTCCTTCATGGCAGGCATCCAGAACCAATATCGTCAACGCACTCTCAGGAGGCAAAAAGTAACTTTATACCGATATGAAACGTAAACTATTGACCCAGATGCGCGCTGAATGGCGCGCCAATATATGGATGGCTGTGGAACTGCTTCTTGTATCGGTCGTGATGTTCGTGCTCGCCGACAAGATCTACACTGTCGTAGCCTCCATCAACGAACCACTCGGGTTTGACACAGAACACTGCTATGTGCTGAGAGTAAGGGAATTGACGGATGCCGCTCCTGATTTTAAAGCTTATGAATCGAGAGACGACAGATATCGCGACCTCATCACGCTAAAGGAGAGAATACTCGCCCGTCCGGAGATTTCTGCCGCCACCATAAGTTCAAATGCCATTCCCTACAACCCCAATAACTCCATGAACCAGCTCGATATAGATACCTTCAGCATGGCCGATGCCCCCCTGCTTATCCGCAGGGTGGATCCGGATTTCTTCAAGGTGTTCAAGATCGAGGGCGCCGACGGACAGACTTCGGAAGAACTCGGTGAGATACTGGTGCGCGAAAGGATAATTCCCAGCGACAACGCCCTTCTCCGCAAGGCCGGCATACGCTCGCTCAAGCCCCTGTATGGGAAACAGATGGTATTGAGCGGATCAGACACCATGACGCTTAGAGCATCGTTCAAACCAATGAAATACAATGACTACAGCACCGTCCACGGATGGGCCGGCGCATCGATGTTCGAGCGTTTCCATCCCAACATGATGGGCTTTATGGAAGGCATATCCGTAAGGGTAAACGACAATATGGACAAGGATTTTCAGGAAAAGATCATGGCTGACGCAGATAAGGAACTGCGTGTCGGCAACTGGTATGTGGCATCCGTAGACTCCTTCGATTTCATTAAGGAAGACTACAACCGATACTCCGCGACAGAAACCCGCAACGTAGTGATCTGCGCCCTCTTCCTGCTGGTCAACATCTTCCTCGGCATCTTAGGCACATATTGGTTCAGAACACAACAGAGGGTAAAGGAAATAGCACTGAGAATGGTCAGCGGAGCCACACGAGGCGACATCTTCCGCAGAATTCTCGGCGAGGGACAGATATTGCTCCTCTTAGTGACGCCAATCGCTATAATCATCGACTATCTGCTTACCATCTATGAGTTTACGTCATGGTATGACGGATATTTCGAGCCTATGCATTTCTGTGTGAGTGTCATCGCCGCCTGGGTGCTGATGGCCCTGATGATCGCCGTAGGTATCTATTTCCCGGCCCGCCGCGCTATGGCAATCTCTCCTGCCGCCGCCATGAAGACTGATTAAAAGATTAAAGATTAATTATTAAAGATTAATTGATTGTGCATTATGAATTATGCATCATGCATTAAAAAAAGAATTGGGATCGCCGCGGCAGCCCTTGTCGCTCTCTTTGTGACGGGGCTGCCCATGGAGGCACGGGAAATCACTCTCGACGAGGCTGTGCTGACTGCACGCGCTAAAAGTGTGGACGCCGCCGTAGCACTCAACCAGCTACGCACTTCCTACTGGAGCTACCGCACCTACCGTGCAGACCTCCTGCCTGAGGTTAGCTTCAAGGCCACGGTCCCATCCTACCGGAAAAGCTACAGCGCCTATCAGCTCGACGACGGCAGCTATACATTCGTCCGCAATAACTTCATGCAGATGAACGGCGAGATCTCCGTGAAGCAGAATATCTGGTTCACCGGAGGCAGCCTCTCGCTCAACACATCTCTCGATTGGCTCCGGCAGCTCGACAGCGGAGCATCAAACCGTTTCATGTCCGTACCTGTAGCGCTGACCCTAAATCAGCCTATATTCGGAGTAAACCACGTGAAATGGAACCGTCGCATCGAGCCCATACGCTACGAGGAGGCAAAGGCGCAGTTCTTCAGCTCCTCCGAGCAGGTGGCACTCAACGCCGTCGGCTATTTCTTCGACCTCCTGATGGCCAAGGAAAACCTCGGAATAGCACGCCAGAACTACGACAATTCCAAAAAGCTGCATGAAGTGGCGATAGCGAAGCGCGAGATGGGGCAGATAAGCCGCAACGACCTCCTGCAGCTTGAGCTGAACCTGCTTAACGCTGAGTCTACGCTTACCGACAGGGAAAGCAACTACCGTGCCGCCATGTTCGCCCTGAAATCATTTCTCGACATCGAGGATGACGAAGACCTTGAGCCGGCTGTGCCGGAGGAAGTACCTGCCGGAGAACTGAGTTATTCGGATGTCCTTGGCAAGGCTCTTGAAAACAATTCCTTCTCGCGTGAGATACGGCGCAGGCAACTCGAGGCCGACTATGCCGTAGCAGCGGCTAAAGGCAACATGCGGCAGATCAATCTTTTCGCACAGGTAGGATATACCGGTACCGCAGACAATACCCATGACGCCTACAGCCGCCTTAAAGACAATCAGGTGGTGGAGTTAGGGTTTTCAATCCCCATTCTCGACTGGGGCAAGAGAAAAGGACAGGTAAAAGTGGCGGAAAACAACCGCAGGGTTGTAGAGAGCCGCATACGTAAGGAGCAGATGGAGTTCAATCAGGACATCTTCATCCTTGTGGAACGCTACAACAACCAGCGTCGGCAGCTTGAGATCTCCCAGCGTGCAGACACTATAGCGGCCGCCCGCTATCATACCAACCTCGAAACATTTCTTGTTGGGAAGATCTCTACTCTCGACCTCAACGACTCCCAGCTCAGCAAGGACGAGAGCCGTCAGGCCATGATCAACCAGATGTATCTATACTGGCGCTATTACTACCAGATCCGCAGTCTCACACTCTGGGACTTCGCTACGGGCACCGGCATAGACACTGACGTGAAAGCTATCGTGGAAGGGAAATGAATTATGGGTAGGCGGTTTCCCAACCGCCCCAAATGCCTCAATCCAATGGAAAGGAGGCTTCCAGCCTTCTCATATAGTCTATAGATAACTTAGAATAAATTTTCTATATCCCGGAAGTAACATTTTCACCTCCTCGTGCGTCTTTACTATATAAAGCCACCGATGCTTTGCGATGAAAACGGTGAAAACGACGACAACAACGACAACGATGACAACAATTCTTGTAGTAGACGACGATAATTCGGTAAGGGTCTCACTGAAGCTCCTCCTGAAACGTAACGGCTATGAAGTGGCTACCGCCGCTACACCTGCGGAGGCGATCTCTTACGTGCGCGGCTCACGCCCGGATCTGGTGATCATGGACATGAACTATACACGCACCACTACCGGAGAAGAGGGACTGACACTGCTGAAACAGATAAAGGTATTCCATCCGGATGTGCCCGTTATCCTCATTACGGCATGGGGCAATATTCCTCTTGCCGTGGAGGGAATACGGGCAGGTGCTTTCGACTTCATCACAAAGCCATGGGACAACTACACGATTCTCGGACGCATCACGACAGCCCTTTCGCTCGCGGCGAAAAACGATCAGGCTCCATCATCGGCCTTTGACCGGAGCGCCATCATCGGGAAGGATCCGAAACTTCTGTCGGTGCTCGACACCATCGAGAGAGTAGCCGCCACCAACGCCCCGGTACTTATCCTTGGAGAGAACGGCACAGGCAAGGAACTAATAGCAGAAGCAATCCACCGGAATTCAAACCGACGTAACGGACCGATGGTCAAGGTCAACTTAGGAGGATTATCACAGTCTCTTTTCGAAAGCGAGATGTTCGGTTACCGCAAAGGTGCCTTCACGGGTGCAGTAACGGATCGGGAGGGACGTTTCGCAGCAGCCGAAGGAGGTACCATTTTCCTCGACGAGATAGGAGACCTCGACATCAACTCACAGGTGAAACTGCTGAGGGTGCTTCAGGAGCATACCTATGAGCCTCTCGGAGACACCAGGACAAGACGTGCCGACGTGAGGGTGGTATGCGCCACCAACGCCGACCTCAACGAGATGCTCAGAGACGGCAGCTTCCGCGAAGACCTCTTCTACCGCATCAACCTGATCACAGTCACCCTGCCGCCGTTGCGGGAACGGGCGGACGACATACCGCTGCTTGTAGACCATCTGTTGCGTAAAGTTTCGGCAAACGCCGGAAGAGAAGTACCGGAAGTTACGGGAGAAGCCATGGAACTACTCAAGAGGCAGCCATGGCCCGGCAATATCCGCCAGCTCGCCAACATAGTGGAACGCACACTTCTCGTCACCCCCGGCGACACGCTTGACGCAAGAGACTTCCAGGCCCAGGGACTTTCGCCCGAGAAAACCCCGGCTGACAATCAGGGAAGACTCAAGTCAAGAGAGAAAGAGGAGATAGAGAACGCACTGACAGAAAGCGGCGGCAACCTGACCCGCGCGGCCTCCCTCCTCGGCATTACCCGCCAGACCCTCTACCGCCGCATGGCCAAACACAACATACATTATTAATTTTGAATGGTGAATTACGAATTATGAATTACGATATACTCAGCCCGGAAGACTGATGATTGTGCCGCAACCCCTGATTCTAAATTCTAAATTCTAAATTAAAATAAGATGCGAATAAGCTGGATATTTTCGCTTATAGTCCTGCTCATAGTGGGAGCGGTGGTGACGCTTATGCTTCTTGATGCAGGGAGCGTCACTTATACAATAGTATGGGGAGTGGCGCTCCTCGGAGTGTTGCTACTCATGCTGTTCTACCGCAACGTGATGCGCCCGCTGCGAGCCATCGCCAACGGTATCGATCTGCTTCGTGCCCAGGACTTCAGCAGCCGACTCTCACCCGTAGGCCAGCGCGAGGCTGACAGGATCGTGGATATGTTCAACGGCATGATGGCCTCCCTGAAGCATGAAAGACTCAAGCTCAGGGAGCAGAACCATTTCCTCGATCTCCTGATAGATGTCTCCCCTATGGGTATTATCACTCTTGACAGTGACGGGATAATATCGGGAGCAAACCGGGCTGCCGCAAGGTTTCTTGACTTCAACACCGCAAAGGAAATGACGGGAATAAGACCCGATGAAATACAGTCGACCCTCGGCAACGTGATCGGAAATCTCAAGGACCGGGAAGTGAGGGTTGTCAGGCTCAACGACTCGATGGTCTACCGCTGCTCCCGCCTTTCATTCATGGAAAGCGGTATGAGTCATCCTTTCTATCTTATCGAAAAACTCACCGACGAAGTAATGAAGGCCGAAAGGAAATCATATGAGAAAGTGATCCGCATGATGGCGCATGAGGTCAATAACTCGCTTACAGGCATAATCTCAGTGATGGGAACCGCTCATGAGGAGATCGATGATGAAGACCTGAAGGAGGCTATCGCGGCGTGTGAAGACCGCTGCCGCGACATGGGTGCATTCATAACCAAGTTCGCATCGGCGGTAAAGATCCCGGAGCCGAATAAAACAAACGTAGATCTCGCCGATCATCTGCGCAAAAGGGCTCCGCTCTTTGAAAGCATATGCACCGCAGCCGGCTCTCACCTCAGCATGGAGATTCCTGATCGGGAAGTTCCTGTCTTCATAGATCCGGTTCTGATGGAGCAGGTGGTGACCAATATAGTCAAGAATGCGGCGGAGAGCGCCGGAAACGGGGGTATGGTGCGGATAAGCATTGAAGAGGGATCAAGGCTCGTCATCACAGACAACGGCCCCGGCATAAGCGAAGAGGCGGCTGAAATGCTCTTCACACCGTTTTTCACCACAAAAGAAACCGGTCATGGTCTCGGACTTCTTCTCGTAAGCGAGGTCCTGAATTCCCATGGATGCCGCTTCTCCCTCGAGACATGCCCCGACGGACTGACACGCTTCAGTATCCGTTTCTGATAGGAAAACCGTTATCATCTATAGGTT
>JAIEBK010000116.1:1311-5403 GCA_029070945.1 Muribaculaceae bacterium | reverse complement strand
ATTCACCTTAATCAAAAAATACTGTGAAAAAAACGCTCCCGCCTTCCACCGAAGACGGGAGTGTTTTTTAGTAACAGAGCACGCTCCGTGTGTGCCGACGCGCATCTTTACAAATCACTTCAGACTCGCTTCAAAGCCCGCAGCATGAACAGCCTCTATTACGGCTACATGGTCAACATTACCGTCAACGGTAGCGAGTCCCGCCTGAAGGTCGACCTCGACCGTGTCTACGCCTTCAACGGCTGCTATGGCTTTCCTGACGGCATTCTGGCAATGGGGACAGTTCATCCCCGTAATGATGTATTCCTGTGTCATGTCTGTATGAATATTTGTTTTGGGATTATAGAATCTGCGTATAAGGGAGTATATCAGCAATGCTGCAAGTACAGCGGAGCATATTGTAGAGAATGTACTGAACTCATGATGGCAAGCCCCGTGCATGGCAGCATCATGACCGATGGCAAACCAATGCGAAGGCATGAGATAGTCGATCGCAAGCCCCATGGCCATCGCTCCTACAATGATAGATCCAAGATAGACCGTAGCGGCCCGTCTCCCCATCTCACGCGAAATAAGCGTGAATGAGGCGAAATTAGCCGCCGGACCCGCCATAAGAAGCACGAAGGCGGTGCCGGGAGAGAGACCTTTCAATATCAGCGAGAGGGCTATCGGTATCGAACCGGTGGCACAGACATACATCGGGACCGCCACGATCAGAGCAATTATCATCGACACTATGGGTTTGTTGCCGAGAATCGAGAAAAAATCCGCCGGGACATAGACTGTGATAAGAGCTGCTATTACAAGTCCGATCGTCAGCCAAAGCCCTATGCTTCCCACCAGATCGATGAAACCATAGCGTAGCGATGCGATGATCTTCCCCATAAATGTTGAAGGGCGTTCTTCCGCAGCATCAGAAGCCACTGCACGGCACTCCTCTTCCACGGAATCTCGTTCGGTAGTCCCTACTGCCACTCCGCCGAATACCGCCGTCACAAGAGCCGCCACAGGGCGCAGGACAGCAAATGCCGGACCAAGCAACGACCATGTCGCGGCTATTGAGTCGACTCCGGTCTGCGGAGTCGAGATAAGGAACGCCGAGGATGCGGCCCGTGAAGCGCCGTTGCGTCTCATGGCTATGGCAGTAGGCAGCACACCGCAGGAACACAGCGGAAGCGGTACACCTATGAGAGCCGCCTTCACTACCGTTCCCAGGGAATTACCGGAAAGATGCCGCGCGAACGTCTCGCGCGACACGAACGCATGCAGAATTCCTGCTATAAGGAAACCCAACAGAATGTAGGGCGACATCTCGTTGAGCATATAAAGAAGCGAGTCAAAAAAATCCATAGTAACGATGCGGTATTTGAATTATAACCGCAAAGTTACTATGGATTTTCTTGAAATGCGTTATAAATTTATGCCAAACCGTTATACGTCACTGAGTGGTATGCGCACTCCTATCTCCCGGAACTGCGTGGGAGTCATTCCTGTAGCCTGCTTGAAGCGGGTGCTCAGGTGCGGCACGGAGGAGAAGCCCGTGACGAAGGCGATCTCGCTCAAAGGCATCTGCCCGTCAAGAAGAAGTTCCTTTATGCGCTCTATGCGTAAGGCGGTGAAATAATTCTCTATCGTGCGCCCCTCAGTCGAGGCAAAAATCCTCGACAGATTACGGAAAGACATATGCAGTCTGTCCTGAAGTATGGCGGCTATGTCAGCCCGCATTCCATCTCCCTCGCGCGACAGCTCCATTAGTCTCGACTTAATTTCCGAGACAATAGCCTCCTCACGCGAGCGTATCACCTCGAATCCCTCCCTGCGAAGCTCATCGTCCAGCCGGTCTATGACCTCATCTGACGGATTACCCTCCACAGTCACTGACCCCAACTCAACTCCGAGCAGATTAAGCGACGGGATGCGTGATGTGACCTCCGCCACCTTCGCCACACAATGGCGGCATACCATATTCTTTATCCTTATCTTCACGCCTTACTTTCTACTCAGAGTATTCAGCGGCACAGCCGGTGAAAGCACTTTGTTTACTTTCCTTTCCGAACCGGAGACCATGACATTCAGTTTCTTGCGTATGTCGCGTGAGGAAGAGCCTAAGAGCAACGAGTATTCACCCGGAGTCACTACCCATTTCGAGCCATCGGTATTGAACGACGCAAGATCATCCGCATCGAATACGAGTGTTACTTTCTCCACGGCACCGGGAGCAAGCTCGGAAGTCTTTGCAAATGCCTTTAGTTCTTTATCCGGCTTGTTAGCTGTCTTCGCATCCGGAGCGGACACATATAGCTGTACAACCTCCTTCCCCGGCATGCGGCCGACATTCTTCACTTCCATCTTGACGACATACCTGTCTCCTTCCTTCTCGACAGATGGTTCACCATATTCGAACTCGGTGTAAGACAGACCGTAGCCAAACGGATAGGAGACATCCTTGCCGAACGTGTCAAAATAACGGTAGCCCACATATACATCCTCCTCATAGTCCGTGAAGTCTATGTTCTTCTCTTTCTTCATATCGGCACGGGCCTGATTGTTGGTGATGTCCGTGTTGGCCTTGAGGTCGACAGGAAAATTGGCGGTCGACGCATGGTCGCGGAAATCCTTCGGGAAAGTCATGGTCAGCTTGCCGCTGGGATAGGACTTTCCTGTAAGCACGTCGGCCACGCTGTTACCCCCCTCCTGTCCACCCTGCCATGCGCAGAGGATTGCATCCGGCAGATCCTTCCAGGATGCGGTCTCTATGACACCTCCTATATTCATTATCACAACCACTTTCTTCCCTTTTGCATGGAAAGCTTTGGTGACATCGCTTATCAGCTTCTTGTTCGCCGCAGACAGCGAGAAGTCTGTTGATGTGCGGTCAAGAAACTCACCTGACTGACGGCTGATAGTAATGAGTGCCATATCGAGTTGCTCGGCCTGACGTGCTATATCCTTCGGATCTACCGGCATCTCATCCGGCAGCTCCGTGGGAAGGAAAGCACTCATCGGATCATCGCTTTTCTTGATATTGTCGTAATAATTCTTGAGATACGCGCTGTAAGCCTCCTCAAGTTTCTTGTCAGTATTGTATCCGGCATTCCTCAGTCCGTCGAGAAGCGACACGGTGTAAGCCCTGTTGACATTACCCGAACCTGTTCCTCCGGCTATAAAATCATAGGATCCGTTACCGTAGACGGCGACATTCCTGATCTCTTTGGCCAAGGGCAACGTACCGTTCTCGTTCTTTAGGAGCACCATGCCTTCGGTAGCACTCCGGCGCGTGATTGCGGCATGGGCCTTGAGGTCAGGCTTGTTGGAATACTTGTAACCCTTGAACGACGGAGTCCTTACGATCAATTCAAGAATACGCTTCACATTGCGGTCAAGTATTTCCTCGTCGAGCGAACCATTCTCCAGTCCTGCCATTATCTGTTCGTATTGCCTGTCAGTTCCGGGCTGAAGCATGTCATTGCCTGCTTTCATCTGCATTACGCCGTCTTTACCGCCGAACCAATCGGTCATTACTGTGCCTCCGTAGCCCCATTCATCGCGGAGCACTGTGGTAAGCAGGTCATATGACTCGGAAGTATATTGGCCGTTGATATAGTTGTAAGAGGACATAACTGTCCAGGGGTCGGCATCCTTTACAGCGATCTCGAACCCTTTGAGATAGAGTTCGCGAAGCGCACGCTCCGACATGCGGGCGTCGTTGCCCATACGGTTAGTTTCCTGATTGTTTCCGGCGAAGTGCTTGATGCTTGTGCCGACACCGTTAGACTGCACACCCTTCACGTAGGCAGATGCGATATTGCCGCTCACCACCGGATCTTCCGAATAATATTCGAAATTTCTTCCGCAAAGCGGATTCCTATGGATATTAATGGCCGGCGCAAGGAGCACATCGGCTCCGTATTCCAGCACTTCCTCACCGATGGCTCTGCCTACTTTAGCCACCAATGTGGTGTCCCACGTGCAGGCCAGCAGCGTGCCTATCGGAAAATGCGTGCAGTAATATGTCTCCGGATCGTCAGGCCGTGTCGGGTCTATACGGAGTCCGGCAGGACCGTCGGCAAGAACTATCGACGGAATACCGAG
>JAIEBK010000116.1:0-1211 GCA_029070945.1 Muribaculaceae bacterium | reverse complement strand
GAGAACTGCTTCGCAAGCTTCTGATCCATATTTTCATATATAGGAGATACTGTATCGTCTTGTGGAAGGATAGCCGCCGAGAAAAGACCTACATAATCAAACATATCAGGATATTCCTTGGAAATATGCAGCGAATGGAAACCGCCCATCGAAAGGCCTGCGATAGCACGGTGCGCCTTATCGGCGATAGTGCGGTAGTTGGCGTCGACATACTTCACCACATCGGGGAAATGCTTCTCAAACATACCGTCCATTGTATTGGGAAGCTGCATGGTCGGTGGTATGAAACCAAGGCTTGTCTCGCCTGGGGCTCCTTCCATTGCGACATTGCCGTTGGTCATCACGACGATCATCGGCTCAGCTTCGCCGCGTGCTATCAGGTTGTCAAGTATCTGCGTAGCGCGGCCAAGCTCCGCCCATGCGTTCTCGTCGCCTCCCATGCCGTGAAGCAGATAGAGCACCGGATAACGCTTGTCACCCTTCTCATACCCCGGCGGAGTATAAATAGTCATACGTCTGTCTTTTCCCAATGCAGGACTGTCATACCATACTTTTGAGACTGTCCCGTGGGGCACGTCATTGATCTTGTAGTAATCGGCATAGTCTCCTCCTATCAGGAACACATTGGTGATGTTAGCGATATCACGGATCTGAAATACGTTTGAGGGGTCGGGCATTTTCTGACCGTCGACTATAAACGAATAGGAATACAGTTCAGGCGAAAGCACATCGCTTGTGAATTCCCATATTCCCTCTGAGTTCCTGGTGAGATCCGCGACGCCGGGTGTATCGGACTTCCCATAGGGTGTGTCAATCTGCATCGCGGGAAGGAAATCACCCGTCACCTGCACTTTCTTGGCTACAGGGGCATTGAGTCGGAAAGTCACAGTCTTGTCATTATTAACCTCAGGAGATACGATCTGCGACGAACCCCATAGAGCCTGCTGCGCGTCACATCCCAACGCCGCAAGAATGATTACAGTCAGCAACAGTAGTTTTTTCATGATATATGTAGTTCTTATTAATATCTCTTCCTGTCACACGAATTTTATATATCGTTTAATTTTTGTGAGATACTTATATCTATAACAAAATTCACTGATATATAAGACGAGCAATTCATATTTTTTAAAATCCGATTCTTAACCTGACTGCTTACTAACGCATTGGATTTGCAACAGAGGGCACTCCATGCCCTCCATAACGCGTCT
>JAIEBK010000115.1 GCA_029070945.1 Muribaculaceae bacterium | reverse complement strand
TTTTGCAAGTGTAAATTAATAGTTATGTGGTTAAGTAAGCTTGCGAATCTTAAATAATAAAAATATCGTCATGAAAAATTGGATTCAGAAAATTCTCATTTTGCTGGGTGTGGTGGCACTTACAGCCTGCACAACTTCAAAGTCTACGATTTCCAACAGTGTCAACCTTTCCAAGTATGAATACGCATCCGTCATTAACAACGACATGTATCGTATTCCGGCAGAGCTTATGGAATATGAGATAATGTTGTATGATGCTGTTGAAAACTCCCATCTTCAACTAATAAACGATTTACGGATTTATGAATTATCTCCGTCCCAACAGGAAAAACTTCTGCTGGTGAAATATGGAGTAAACGTAAAAGAGGATGAAACTATAGTGACTGTAAATTTCATTGACTATCTCAGTGGCAGACCCGTCGCTTCATGCAGAGGAGCATATTCTACTTTAGGCATAGCCGGAGCCTCACATGACATAAGAGGAGCAATCAAAAGGGTTGCAAAACAGATATCAGACACCTTCCGTAATTAGCAAAAAACTAAAAATTGTGTAAATCACGCTGATCGCATCTCATTTTATAGACATTAACTTGGTGGGGCACTTTAAAAGGTGCCCCACCAATTCATAGGTTCAGATAAGTTTTAAGTGCTTCGACATATTCCTCAAAAGCATTCCTTCCTTCTTTTGTGACGGAACAGATGGTTCTCGGACGTTTTCCAGACAATCCTTTTTCTACAGTGATGTATCCTGCGGAAGACAGTTTGTCGAGCTGCACGCTAAGGTTTCCGGCCGTTGATTCGGTTTTCTCCTTGAGATATACGAAATCAGCTTCTTCCACATTCATCAGAATGGACATTATAGCAAGCCGGAGTTGCGAATGCAGAAGCGGATTCAGTTCTTTCATTGCTGTTTTTCTTTTTTGCTAAGAATATGACCCGGGATTATCATCACAGCAATCCATGTGAGAATAAAAAGAGGCATATACCAGTTTACATTAAGCGGAATATCTCCTACAATACAGCATACTGTAATCATTCCAACCAGTAAGCCAATTATACCACCATAGATAAGACTATTTTCCCTAACTATAAGTCCTTGTGCAATTTCTGCTCCGGAAGTCATAAGGATGGAATAAACCAGTATAGCACCTGAACAGTCAGTTTCTCTCAATAAGTAAAAACCAAGACACATAATAATCAACACGATCTCAGAAATTCCAAATATCGTCCAAAGCCTTGATGTGATTTTATCGGAATAAGAGGTTGCCCCACGGTGACGTTGCTGCTTATGTGACATCATGTACGTTGTCGGGAATCCTATAAGAGGGATGGCAAACCACAGCCAATTCCATACAAGATTATGGGTAGTTGCGACCAATACCCACACACTTATTGCGGTGATAACGACAAGATAGCCCCACATAAGCATTTTTCTGCTGCCGAGATAGCGGGTTTTAGTCCGGGCTATCATTGAAGCTATTAGCTCCAGACTCTCCTTTTCAGTTAATTTCTTTTCTTCCATATTTCAGGTTTTTAAGGGTTTAATATTTGGTTTATTTTATAAACCATTTTACTCTGAAAAAAGAGCGGTCGCGCGATTCCGCTCTCAATCCGGTTGCAAAGTTAATTAAGTTTATTTTATAAACCAAATTTTTCCATAATTATTTTCAAAATTTTTTTTAATTTCTATTATTGTTCATTTACGAAATCTCAGTCCGCCATAAGACTTTCTATTCGGTACAACTTAACTCAATTTTGCATCGTAGAATGTATCAAAAACAGAAATTCACTTTGACAAATCAATTATAATTACTAAATTTGCAAATGATTATGGAGAAATGGGATATACTTGAGAGTGAGTATCTGATACGCAGACCGTGGCTCACGGCAAGACGCGACAAGGTGAGGCTTCCGGACGGAAGAATCAATCCTGAGCATTATGTGCTTGAATATCCGGACTGGGTGAATGTAATTGCCATTACAGAGGATGGAAAGTTCGTGATGGTTGAGCAATATCGTCACGGCTTGCGTGATGTCTTCATTGAGCTTGTAGCCGGAGTTTCAGAACCGGGTGAAGATCCGCTTGACGCGGCAAAAAGGGAACTGCTTGAAGAATCCGGCTATTCCGGCGGTGAATGGGAACTTCTGACGGTGATCGGACAGAATCCTTCCACATGCAACAACCTGACCCATTGTTTCCTTGCCCGAGGCGTAAGAAAGACAGCCGGTCAGCATCTCGACGCCACAGAAGACATTGCTGTCAGGCTACTTACAGAAAAGGAAGTATTAGATATGCTTATCGCCGATGAAATGAAACAGGCCCTGATGGCCGCGCCTCTTTGGAAATACTTCGCACTATACGCCGGAACTTAACTCTTGACCAACAGACAACGGGATGCGGACGCACGAACCGTGCGTCCCACCGGACTTTCTCTCTTTTTTTATACTTTTAAACGTCAGTTATTTTGATTATTCAATAGTTTTCATTACTTTTGTATTATAAAAAGCGTGATTTGTGTGTTGACATACGTCAACGCACCTTATACGCATATACAGCCATGATTGGCATTATCTTATGGACTTTAAAATAACATCTAAATATAAGCCTACGGGCGATCAACCGGAGGCAATCGCCGAACTGTCGGAAGGAGTCAAGGACGGACATCCTTCGCAGACTCTGCTCGGCGTGACCGGCAGCGGCAAGACATTCACTATGGCCAATGTGATTCAGGAAGTCAAGAAACCGACCCTAATCCTCAGCCATAACAAGACACTTGCCGCTCAGCTTTACGGAGAGATGAAAAACTTCTTTCCGGAAAACTCCGTGCAATACTTCGTCAGCTACTATGACTACTATCAGCCGGAGGCATACATTCCTTCCAGCGATAAATATATCGAGAAAGATCTGATGATCAATGACCAGATAGAGAAACTGCGACTCTCTACGGTAGCCGCGCTGCTCAGCGGACGCCGCGACGTTGTTGTAGTTTCCTCTGTCAGCTGCATCTACGGTATGGGAAATCCGGAAGATTTCTCGAAGAGCGTGGTAAGGATTGAACTCGGACAACGTATTTCACGCAATGCTTTCCTCCGCCAGCTTGTCGACTCACTCTACAGCCGCACGGAAGTAGATCTCGGCAGCGGTGAATTCCGCGTCAAGGGTGATACCGTTGATATCAAGCTTTCTTTCGAGGACATACAGCTTCGTGTGGTCTTCTGGGGAGACGAGATCGAGAAGATTCAGACAGTTGACCCTCAGACCGGAATAATCCTAAGCGAGCTTGACGGATTCAACATATATCCCGCCAACATCTTTGTGGCAAGCAAGGAGCGGACAAACAATGCTGTAAATCAGATTGCTCTTGACTTAGGTGCCCAGGCAGAATTTTTCCGAAATGACGGCCGTTTTCTTGAGGCTCAGCGATTGACCGAAAGGGTAAACTACGACCTTGAGATGATCAAGGAACTCGGACACTGCTCCGGAATCGAGAACTATTCGCGCTATTTTGACGGCCGTGAGCCTGGAATGCGACCGTTCTGCCTTCTCGACTACTTCCCAAAGGATTTCCTGACAATCATAGATGAGAGTCATGTTACACTTCCACAGCTTCGAGGTATGTATTCAGGCGACCTTGCGAGAAAACTCAACCTTGTGGAATATGGATTCCGTCTTCCGGCAGCCATAGACAACCGCCCGCTTAAGTTTGATGAGTTCGAACGCCTTACTCCACAGACCATATATGTCAGTGCTACCCCGGGCGACTACGAGCTTCAGAAATCGGAGGGTATTGTAACGGAACAGATCATACGTCCTACCGGTCTTCTTGATCCGGAAATTGAGGTGCGTCCGTCGATGAACCAGATCGATGATCTGCTCGAAGAGATACAGCTTCGTATAGAACGTGGCGAGCGTACACTCGTCACAACCCTTACCAAGCGTATGGCGGAAGAACTTGATGCTCACCTGCAGAGTTTCGGCGTCAGAAGCGCCTACATCCATTCAGATGTCGACACGCTTGACCGCATAAGGATTCTGAATGATCTGCGTGAAGGCACCTATGACGTATTGATAGGCGTCAACCTTCTTCGAGAGGGTCTTGATCTTCCGGAAGTCTCGCTTGTGGCAATCCTTGATGCTGACAAAGAGGGATTTCTCCGCAACCATCGTTCGCTGACCCAGACTGCAGGTCGCGCGGCGCGAAATGTCAACGGTATGGTGATCATGTATGCCGACAAGATAACGGACTCGATGCAGAAGACCATCGACGAGACGGAAAGAAGGCGTGCCAAACAGCAACTTTACAACGAGCAGCACGGCATCACTCCTACTCCTATCGTGAAGAAGACAAATACAGATCTGATAGATCTGTATCAGGGAACAACCACTGACAGTCCGGGCCAGATGCCACAGAAGCCGATGGTATCCAAACCGGGAAAAACAAATAAGGCAGTATCCAAGCCGAAAGCGGAACCGCGTCCCTACTATGAGGAAGAGCATCAGGAAGCAGCCCTTGTGGCTGATCCGGTTGTGGAATATATGAGTGCATCCGACCTGAAGGCCCGTATAGCCAAGGTTCAGACCGACATGACGAAAGCCGCTAAGGCAATGGACTTCATGGAGGCGGCACGTCTGCGCGACGAACTGCTTGCCTTAAAGGATCTCGCTACGGTAAAAGAAACGGAGAGCCATGTATAAGAAGACAGATTTCCTTCCTACTACATCGGATGAGATGAAGATGCTTGGCTGGGATCAGGCCGACATCATCATCTTCAGCGGTGATGCATACGTTGATCATCCGTCGTTCGGAGCGGCAGTCATAGGGCGCACACTTCAGAAGGCCGGTTATAAAGTAGCCATCGTACCTCAGCCGAACTGGCGTGATGACCTGCGGGATTTCAGGAAACTTGGAAAACCACGTCTTTTCTTCGGAGTGTCCGCCGGAGCTATGGACTCTATGGTGAACCACTATACCGCCAACCGACGTCTCCGGCATGACGATGCCTATACTCCCGGAGGGAAACATGGAATGCGTCCTGACTACCCGACGATCGTCTATACGAAGATACTCAAGGACCTTTATCCTGATATACCGGTTATAGCCGGCGGTATCGAGGCGTCTCTGCGCCGTGTGGCCCATTACGATTACTGGGCAGACAGGCTCAGGCCCTCCATACTTGCAGATTCAGGAGCGGATATGATCTCCTATGGTATGGGAGAGAAGACTATGCTCGCTCTTGCTGCGAGGCTTGACAAAGGAGAGAAAATATCAGATATCACCGACGTGCCACAGACAGTATTCTTTACAGACAATGAAAGTGCATGTAAGGATATTGAAAACTCAATCGTTCTGTCAAGTTTCGAGGAATGTCTTGCCGATAAAAGGAAACAGGCACAAAACTTCAGGCATGTAGAGGAAGAAAGCAACAAATGGAACGGAAAGACACTCTTTCAGGCTACCGGAGACCGAATGATCCGGATAAATCCCATGTGGCCTCCTATGAGCGAGGGAGAGATCGATGCCTCGTTCGATCTTCCTTATACCCGTATCCCTCATCCCCGCTACAAAGGCAAGACTATTCCGGCCTACGATATGATACGCCACTCCATCTGTATGCATCGTGGCTGTTTCGGCGGATGTGCCTTCTGCACCATCTCCGCGCATCAGGGAAAGTTCATTGCGTCCCGAAGCAAGGAGTCAATATTGAAGGAAGCTAAGAAAGTGACGGAGATGGAAGACTTCAAGGGTTACATATCAGACCTCGGAGGTCCGTCTGCCAACATGTACCGTATGGGAGGGAAAAATAAGGACGTCTGTAAGAGATGTGTACGTCCCTCCTGTCTGCATCCGAAACCATGTCCTAACCTTGATACCGATCACTCGCCTCTTACTGATATCTACAGAAGTGTGGATGCTTTGCCGGGAGTAAAGAAATCGTTTGTTGGAAGCGGCGTGCGTTATGATCTGGCCATGGCTCCGACAGATTCGCCCGATAAGACTCGTGCAAACGCCGAGTATCTGGAAGAACTTATCGCCAATCATGTCAGCGGCCGCCTGAAGGTTGCACCTGAGCACACCTCCGATAAGGTACTATCCTGCATGAGAAAACCTTCATTCAATATGTTTTATGACTTTAAGAAGATATTCGAAAGCATAAACCGCAAGCATGGTCTGAACCAACAGCTAATACCCTATTTCATATCCTCGCATCCCGCATGCAGGGAAACGGACATGGCGGAACTTGCCTGCATCACCAAAGGTCTTAATTTTCATCTTGAGCAGGTGCAGGACTTCACTCCTACTCCCATGACCGTCGCGAGTGAGATATATTATACAGGAATACATCCTTATACGGGCGAGAAGATCTTCACAGCGACTACCGAAAAAGAAAAGCTTGCTCAGCGTCAGTTCTTCTTCTGGTATAAGCCCGAGATGAAGGCTCAGATCACTGAAGAACTCCGAAGGATACACAGGCCGGACCTTATATCCAAGCTTTACCCGGGCTATCATCCGGCCGGCAAAACCTCATCTTCAAACAATAGAAAATACAATAACTCAAACAAACCCAATAACAAAAAGACAAGAAAATGAACAAGTCAAGTTTAGCAATGGGCGCATTGATCCTGCCGCTATGCCTTGCCACTTCATGCAAGGAAGGAGGCTCGGAAGAGAATGTGATCGAAAAGCCTGAGATTAACATTGTTGACGGCCAGATGACCCCTGAGGTGCTTGAGGCCTTCGGACAGGTGAACGGAGCTGTGGCTTCTCCTGATGGAAAGACCATAGCATTTACCATCAAGTATGAGGACATCAAGGAAAACAAAGGTAACTCAGAGATCTATACTGTCCCTGCAGAGGGAGGAGAGGTGACACGCCTCACCCGCACAGCAGGATCGGAGGGCAACCTGCAGTGGATCAACGGAGGCGAGCGTCTCGCTTATCTCGGCAAAGACACTCAGGGCAAGATGCAGATATTCTCCATGGAGCCTGACGGACGAAACGTAGTGTGTCATTCCGCAGTGGAAAGCGGAGTTGAATGCTTCCTTTTCTCACCGGATTCAAAGAAGGTGGTTTACTCGACTTCAATCAAGGATTTCAACCAAAAGGATTCGACTCTCTTTGCAGGACTTGACAAGACCAGCGGCCGTCTCGTTGATGATCTGATGTATAAGCACTGGGATGAATGGGTAGAGGCTATCCCCCATCCTTTCGTTGCAGATTTCGACGGATCGGATATATCGGGAGCCAAAGACATCATGGCCGGAGAACCGTTTGAGTGTCCTATGAAACCTTTCGGCGGAGCAGAATCATTCGCGTGGAGCCCAGATAGCAAGCAGCTCGTCTATGTAAGCCGTAAGCTCAAGGGTATGGACTATGCCTATTCCACCGACAGTGATCTTTTCCTCTATGATCTGGAAAGCGGCAAGACAGACTGTCTGACACCCGGCGAGGAATGGCCGGGCTATGACACTGATCCCGCTTTTTCTCCCGACGGCAAGAGCCTTGCATTCCTCTCTATGAAGACAGCAAAGTATGAGAGCGACAAAAAGCGTCTTATGGTGATGGATATGGCTACGCGCAGTGTCAGGGATCTCACCGAAGGATGGGACCGCTGGCCGGAAGGAATAGCATGGACACCCGACAGCAAGGAAATTGTATTCAACGGCTACAGCGACGGCGTTATGCCTATCTTCAGGATAAACGTTGAGGATGCCAAGATCGACGTGATAGCTGACGGTCAGTATGACTATGTCGGAGTGCAGCCTCTCGGTGATACCGGAAAGGTCGCATGCATGCGTCATTCTATGCTTGAGCCAAATGACATATATGTGGCAGAGGCAGGCAATGTGAAGCAGCTTACAGAAATCAACAAGGATATCCTTTCCCAGCTTGCAGAGGTGAAAGTAGAGAAGCACCTTGTGCCTACTACCGATGGCAAGGAAATGACCTGCTGGGTAATCCTTCCCCCGAACTTTGATCCAAATAAGAAATATCCTGCTATCCTCTACTGTCAGGGTGGTCCGCAACAGGCTGTAAGCCAGTTCTGGAGCTACCGATGGAACTTCCGGATCATGGCCTCGCAGGGATATGTGATCATCGCTCCTAACCGTCGTGGGCTCCCGGGCTTCGGTGAGGAATGGAACAGACAGATCTCAGGTGATTACGGCGGCCAGAACATGCGTGATTATTTTTCGGCTACCGACTATATCGCTGCTCAGCCTTACGTAGATGAAAAGAAGATCGGCGCTATCGGCGCAAGCTATGGCGGCTTCTCCGTATATTGGCTTGCCGGACATCATGAGGGTCGCTTCGCCGCTCTCGTCGCACATGCAGGTATCTTCAATATGGAAGCCCAGTATCTTGAGACTGAGGAAATGTGGTTTGCCGACTTCGATATGGGTGGCGCTCCATGGGACATGAATAACGCTACTGCTCAGCGCACGTTCGCAACTTCACCCCACAAGTTTGTCAACAACTGGACCGCTCCTATCCTTGTTACTGTCGGGGAACTTGACTACCGTATCCTCGCTTCACAGGGCATGATGGCATTCAACGCGGCCAAGATGCACGGACTCGAAGCTGAGATGCTTGTATTCCCCGACGAGAACCACTGGATCCTGAAGCCGCAGAACGCAATTCTCTGGCAAAGGACATTCTTCAGATTCCTCGACAAATACCTAAAGTAAGTCCATTAGGACTAACCGAAAAATGTAGTAAGGACGCACGGCCTGTGCGTCCTTATATTTTGTTAGCCGTAATATAAAAACGGACGCACGAACCGTGCGTCCCTACAATACAGACTCAATACCAATCAGTATTTTATGTGGTATATGCAGGAGGGATTACCTCGCTGTACCGATGCGGCGACTGTCACTTAAACCCAAAATACAAAATTCAGAGGATACCCTGACAATCAAGATATCCTCTGAAGTGTATATTAAGATTTTTATTTAGAACTTATATCCTATTTTCATATTGAAGCAGTTGGATGCGCCAGCATCCTTTGGTGTCCAGCAGAGTGCCTGATAACCAATGCCTGCATAGACTTTACCGAAGTCGAGGCCAATCATCGGGTTTACGACTACAGCACCCCAGTCTGTATTTTCGGTATTGATTGCATAGCCGAGATCAAGAGAGAAGAAAGGCTTGAATCCACCCATCTTTCCGCTGATGTCGCCTCTTACAAAGATAGGAATAAGAGGACCGTTATCGAAATTCCACTGCTCGGTGATACCGATACCTGCACCAAGACCAATGTTCTTTGTCATCATCTCGTGAATACCACCCTGCACATTAAAGCGACAGGTGTTACCACCGGCGATGACCGGCTGGAATTCAACAAACGGAGTGATTGCGAATGCGGAGGAGACTGCGGCGAAAATACCGACAAGTGAGAGTAACAATTTTTTCATAGTAGTAATTGATTAAGTTTATAATTTATTCATACAACACTCCATATTGTATTTAGGTTCAAAAATAATAAAAAAAGGACGCACGAATGTGACGCGCGTCCCAATAATTTCAACAGGATAAATTCAATCAAAACCGAACACCGGCAGTCAGCACAATCTGGCTGTTGTTGAGACTTAGTTTGGCCGAAGGACTCGGAATCAGTTGATTGGCAGGATCCGGAGTATATGCATGGTATTCACTGCTTAGATGCTTGTTGACATATGCGGCATCGATATAGAAGTGATCGAAATTATAGCCAAGCCCACATGTGATGTAATTGGTGGAATTATCCATGCGGTAGTTAGGCATTGTGCCTGATGTGTAGATCAACATCGATCCGTTTTTTGCATCCTTCCGGACAGGAGATGAAACATGTGCATATCCGGCGCGGACACTAAAGCGTGGAGTGACACGATATTCAGCTCCTACCCTTATGCTTGTTGTAGACTTATAGTAATCCTCTATATCCGCATTGGTGGCGTACCACGGATCAGAATTTATCAAAGCAGGTGATGGCTTCTGTGCCGGAGCATAATACGGGTATGTCCAGTCCCAGTCATCGAATCCACCTCCATATCCATAGGAGTTGCCCCCGCCATTATAAAACCGCATCTTATCATATCTTTGCCATTCGAAATCGGCACTGACAATCAGGTTTCTTCCGATCACACCGGCAGCGCTTGCAGTGAGACGCCATGGAGTGCGGAAATTATATGAGTTAAGACCCCATTCGCCTCCATTTGTCACTGCACGATTCTGTGACATGTCCGGAATATCAATACTATACTGGTAATTAGTGGAAGCAAGATAACTTTCATTAATCGAATACCATGTTGGAGAAGCAAAGGAGAGACCGAGTCTCAGCTCCTGAATGGGGCGATAGATAACACCGACCTTGACATTATATCCTGTGCCGCTTGCATTATAGGTATTTGTCATCTTCCACATCGACCCGCTGTTGGGTTTGCCGGATGGATTATCAACCACAGCGTTCCGAAGGTTTTCACCCCATATAGCCGACATACTGTAGTTCATATCCACGATACCGAAGTCCACTCCCCAGAAGACCTTATTCGCAATGTTGCCACCGACGGCAATATTGTATTCGTTCACTCCTCCGGTAGTCAGAACGTCGAATGCACCGGAGCCGAAAGTCGTAGCACCCCATTGTCCGATCCAGTTCGGCTGGTCATCATCACCTGTAGGCGTAATGAAATAACTATCATATCCAAGGATAGACAGCCAAGGAGCCGCATATCCTCCATCATTAGGATTATACGGATCAAATGACACATATCCGTCCTTATCGAACCGGGTAGAGACATCTCCGACCGTAATACCCTCATTGTTGCTGACGCCTGCTATGTAGTTGGTCAGGGAGTTGCTAAGTTCCGGTATGCTTCCCACATAATGCGCATTGAATGAGGCTGCCCTGTTGTAGGTAAAACCAATATTGATATTGGGCATTACGGAATTCATAAGATTCCATGTCGACACACCTCCTACATTGTTCAGAAGTACTTTAGTCTGATTCTGAGTATTCTTAGCTCCCTGAGCATCAGATGTGGCACTCTGCATGTCAATGTCCATGGTAATACCAAGCTCATTGCGTCGATACACACCGATACCTGCAGGGTTGGTCGAGATAGAGCTGAGGTCACCGCCAAGAGCACCGAAAGCTCCGCCCATACTCATATATCGGGCGGTACCTTTCATATCAGGCTGGGAAAATCGGAAACCGTCAATTGCACTCTGGGCGTCAGCCATAAACGGAATGGCCATCGAAGCCGCTAAAAAATATATTTTTTTCATGTGGATCTGAATTAATGTGATTACCTGCGACCACCACGGCCACCGCCACCGCCGCTGCTTCTATGGCCACCGCCAAAGCTTCCGCTGCCAAACGAGCCATTTCCACTTGATCGATTGGAATTATAGCTTCCCGAGTTGCGGGTATTGCCTGAATTGGAATTTCGGTTGTTGTTGTAGCTGTTGTTCCGGTTGGAATTCGAATTGTTATAGGAATTGCCGCGATAATTGCCGGTGGAATTGCGATTATTATTCGAACCGTTACTTACATTTCCATTGGAGTTACCGGTATACCGGTGACCGCCATTGCCGATAGTATATCCACGGTTATTGCCGGCAGACGAGGCATTTTGCCTGTTGGAGTTTGTTCCTGATGTTCCGTAAGAACCTCGATGATTGCCGGCAATACTCCATTGCGAACCGGAAGACGGTCGGTTGTTGCCATGATTGCCGGAAACACCGGCAGGCCTGCTGCCCGGGTTTCTGTGGTTGCCGCTCCAGCCATATCCGGGATTCAGCGGACGGTTGCCGCCTGGACTCCATGTGCCGTTAGGACGATTCCAGCCGGGACCCCATCCCCAGTCCCAACTCGGGCCCCATGCCCAGGAGGGTCCCCAGCTCCATGACGGACCCCAACTCCATGACCAGGAAGGTCCCCAATACCATGGATCGTACCAACCGCCAATGCTCCATCCGCCAAAACCTATGTTCCATGCCCATGGATCATAATACCTGTAATATGGCCAGCCATACCGGTATGTAGGAAGGAAAGCAGGTGTCAGACCATTGTATACTATCTCCACATTGCCGTATGAGTTCTGGAGCACATCGGCAAGCAACTGTGAGTTATCAAGTATGATAGTGGGATTATAATATTTCTGTATCTGCTGTGTATATACGAAATCCTCATCAGAGCTTACTTTAGCTCCGATAGTGTCTATAGGAGAGGAATAATACTGTCCCCGAAGGTTATAAGCATCCACATCCATATCACTGAAGTTCTCGATATAGTTTGGATTTTTCTTCTTAGCACCGACGAAGCTGTCCTTTTTCGGATTGAAATATATATCGTCAACATAATCGTCGGCAAGGATGGCCGCCGGTGAAACAATACCCAGCGCCAAAGTCAGAAGGAGTAGATTTTTAAATTTCATAGCGCGATTGTGTTAGAATTTTATTTATATGACAATTATTAAAGCAATTGGTTTAAAGTATTCAGAATCTGAGGTAGAAATCCTTACAAAGATCTCTGTAGTCATCAGTCGGAATACCGGGCGTGGTCTCAAGTGTCAGAAACTTCAGCTCCGGAAATGTCTTGTCTGAGTCAGAGCCGAGCAACCGCCATTGAAGCAGAGAGCGTTTAAACGGAGCTTTGTCATGGCCACGGACAAGGCATTTCCTCTCAAGTACAAATTCCATCTTTTCTGCCTCTTTTTCAAGATCATCTGAATATTCAGACGGAACTACCATAGCTACACTTCCATTCTGCCTGAGAAGGCTTCTGGCTCCACGTAACAGAGACAACGGGCACAATTCTCCCTGATGTCTTGCTTTTTCTCTCGACGTGACAGCCTGAGTGACACCTGAATCGAAATACGGAGGATTAGATACAATAAGATCATAACCGGAATCTTCCACAGAGAGTAAGGACAACGCATCTGAGTAACTGCCTAATATCGCCCTTATCCTACCACTCCAGGGAGATACTGATATGTTTTCCGAAGCTTCTTCGATAGAAGCGGCATCGATATCAATTGCATCTATCTCGGCCTCCGGCGCACGCTGTGCCATCATTAGTGCTATGACGCCACACCCTGTGCCGACATCAAGAATCCGCCGTGAGGATCCGATATATGTCCAGGCTCCGATCAATACTCCGTCAACACCTATCTTCATGGAACTGCGGTGGTGACTCACAGAAAAATGCTTGAACCGGAATTTAGAGACAGATCTGCTCATAACATTGCTTTTAGGCTGCAACTAATCTCGGTCGCTTCATAATCAACGACTTCGGAGAGGAGGAAGGAAGGCGTCTTCAAGATAATCAAGTGTGTAGTTCTCGGCATTTCCATTGACGGCTGCGACGTCGAAACGATAGTAAAATGCCTGTTCCTGAGCCATAAGATATGAATTGGCTCCACGAACTACATTCTTTATCTTCTCATGTGTCATAGCATCTGTAGGGTCAATGTCACGGTCTGTCCTTGCCTTGACCTCAACGAAAATCAAGGTGTCGTCTCTTTGGGCGATAAGGTCGATTTCGCTCCTTGATGTCTTGGGACGCCAGTTACGTTCCCTTACCGTATAGCCCTTTGAAATGAGATATTCACAGACAATATTCTCCGCCTGCTTCCCCCACTCTTGAGACGCGTCATGCTTGCTGTCTGCCATTTCAGCCGTTTAAACGTTTAAAAAGCCTTAAACGACATGTCAAGACCTTTCACGCTGTGCGTCAGTGCGCCGACTGATATGAAATCAACTCCCGTCTCACCGTAATCACGGAGAGTGTCGAATATAATACCGCCGGAAGATTCTGTCTCAACTTTACCGTTGACAAGAGATACCGCCTCACGTGTGAGCTCCGGAGTGAAGTTATCAAACATGATACGGTCTACACCACCGATTTCAAGGACTTTCCTTATATCATCAAGTGTTCTGCATTCCACCTCAATCTTAAGGTCATCCTTACCGTTGGCCTTGCAGTATTCCCGGGCACGTCTCACAGCCTGTTCGATACCTCCTGCAAAATCCTCGTGATTATCCTTTATAAGAATCATATCGAAAAGGCCTATACGGTGGTTGGTGCCTCCGCCAATCCTGACAGCCTCCTTCTCGAGCATACGCATTCCGGGTGTGGTCTTACGCGTGTCGAGAACTTTCGTATGAAGCCCCTTAAGCTGATCCTGATACTTCCGGGTCATCGTCGCTACTCCGCTCATGCGCTGCATGATGTTGAGCATAGTCCGCTCCGCTACCAGAAGGCTTCTTACAGGACCTTCCGCTATAAAGGCGATATCTCCGGGATTAACCTCAGATCCGTCATGAATAAATATTTCCATCCTAATGGAAGGATCCACCTTATGAAGCACTTTCTCTGCAATATCCACGCCCGCAAGAATTCCTTTTTCCTTAATGATCAGTCTTGAACGACCCATAGCGTCTGCAGGAATGGTTGAAAGGGTGGTATGGTCGCCATCGCCTATGTCTTCGGCAAAAGCGAGGTCAAGGAGTGCGTCGATAAGTTCATCTTTGGTTTTCATATTTCGAAAAACTTCGTTAATTTTGCAGTTAAAATAATCGGAAGGCCATTATAAGGCTTCCATGATGCAAAGATAATAAAAAAAATGGATATTTTACTGATAACGGTCGGAAAAACGACAACGGGATACATACAGGAAGGTATCGATGAATACTGCAAGCGTCTGAAACGATACATCTCCTTTTCCATCAAATGCCTGCCGGACATAAAGAATACGAAAAAACTTACGGAAAGTCAGCAGAAGACGGAGGAAGGAAAAACGATTCTCGCCGAAGTATCGACGTCCGACCATGTAGTGTTACTCGACGAGAGAGGCGAGATGCTGACCTCTCGCGGTTTCTCCGAGTTCATTCAGAAGGGAATGCTCGGCGGAAAGAAAAGAATGGTGTTTGTTGTCGGCGGACCTTATGGTTTCTCACAGGATGTGTATGAACGCGCCAATGCTAAACTATCCTTCTCAAAGATGACTTTCAGTCATGAGATGATACGGCTTTTCTTCACAGAGCAGGTGTATCGGGCAATGACCATACTTCGCGGAGAGCCGTACCACCATGATTGACGTTTTTATTTAAGCGTGTTGTTTTTGCGTCCTTCTGCCTGTGAGCGGATGATGCCGTGAAGTATCTGTCCGACGGGAAGGCCTAACTTAACTTTTCCGACCTTGACAGTCGGAGTCACTATAGGCTCAAGCCGATACTTATTTGTTCCAAACTGCTGTACGGTTTGCGCTCCGACATCCACGCCGAATGTCTCATTAAATTGATAGCTGAGATACCCTCCGAATGTTGAAACCTTATAATAACCAATCATGGCGGGCTGCAACGGCATTCCAATAGGCTGCCCGAAATAATATATTCCGTAGGCCGTAAGGGAAAGTTTTGGAGAGAAACGATATTGAACGTTTCCTTTGACACCATATTGTGTGTGAAGACCGTTAAAAAAACCATATTTATTAGCCATCCCTCCGATATAGAACGAGAAGTTACCGAAACTTTGCTTTAGGCCAACCTCTCCGCTGTCGATCCTCATAAGTCCCGGCATTACTGATACACTTCCGGAAGCTGAAATTCCACCATTCCTCCAAAGCGGGATGTATGCCGTGCCCGGTTCAGGAATATTTTTAGGAGGGCGTATTGTCTCAAAAAATGGAGACCTG
>JAIEBK010000114.1 GCA_029070945.1 Muribaculaceae bacterium | reverse complement strand
TTGCAAAGTTAATAAAAAATTTCAACAAAAATAATAAAAATTAAAGAAATTTTTTCAAGAAATACAGAATTCAATTTATTTTGAAATATAAAAAACAACAAAAAGCAATCACCTCAAACCAAAACAGACATATATAGCTTCATGAGAAAGAAAAGTCCCGGCCGAAAACAGAGCCGAGACTTTCATATTGCCATAATTAAAGATTATCAAAAAAATTTATGCCATCATATCAATCAGATCATCTTACAAGCACTTTCACCATTCGCGAACCGCAAGCAACCAGATAAACGCCTGCCGGCAGAGATTCCCGGCCTACCCGACGTCCGTTGAGATCATATACCTCCGCCGAATCCGGAGCATAGATGCATCCGTCGCCTCCGGCGATAACCTCCCAGTCACCAAAGACACCGTCTACAGAGTTTTCCGATCCTACGGGAAGTTCCTTCGGAATAAAGCGTACCACGTTGGAGGTATCTGAACAAGGAATAACCTTGACGGCACGCACATATGCCTCAATCTCAAAGTTCCAGTACGAAATAGGAACGCTCAAAACCTTAAGCGAGGTAACATTGCCCACGTTGAACTCATCATACACTCCCAAAGGCTTGCCGGAGCTGACACGCCTGATTGTCACCTGATAGGAATCGGCGCCTTCCACAGCATCCCAGACCAAAGTGAAATTCCGGGAAGAGCCTGGATCCGCATAGGGGGTGTCATGAAGAAGAGGAGCTCCAGTAGGTATGCCTACCACATTGAAATCAAAATGTCCTGATTTCGCCTTAGAGTCATAAGAGATATCACTGATGATGGGCGACTTCCAGTATGCATAATCCTTTGAAGGAATAAGCTCTGACTCTAAACCGGGATATATGCTGCCTTCAGTGAAGGCGGGATGATTCTCTCCATTCGCATAATGAACCACCACATTACTTCCATCAGCCGTATTGACCTTATTGCCGGCCCATTTTGAATTGTCGTAATTGACACGCCATATATACAGTCCGGACTCAGGCAGACTTCGGTCCCATTCCGAACAGTCGCGGGCCTCGACAACGAAATACTCTTTCTCGATGTCTTTGCCGCCGGCATCCTTGGGTATGCCGATCCTGACAGCCCGTGGCGAGGTGGATTGTCCGAGAGCGGGAAGATCATATGAAGTGGCGTCCACAGCCTCGGTGAAATCAAGCCATCGGCAGAGCCACTGCTCATACGCGGAATAAAGAGGAGGAACACAGCCGTCAAGATTATAAGGACCTTCAGCCATCACACTCAGCGGGCCGGGGGTCATGACCTCGACATCGGGTGAATAGTTGATGTCGTACAGGTCGGGAAGTCCGAGCACATGGCCATATTCATGCACGAAAGTGCCGATTCCGTCTACCCATGGTTCCGAGCCGTCGCTCCATGGCTGGCCACCGGTGCGTGGATTCCAGCCCTTAAGCTCATTGCCGCATGCATAAGGGCCGATCCGCTTTCCGTCGAAGGTCAGGTTTTTGCTTGTGAAACTAAAATAACGATAGTCTGACTGATGAGGCCAGATGGTCTCAGTCTCGGAATCCGCACGTCCATAACCGGCATAGTAGAAGAACACCGTATCGACAAGGCCGTCGCCGTCAAGATCATAGTTTGAGAAATCCACTTCGCCGGAGTCATGAAGCGCCGTCAGAGACTCACGGATAAAGAGAGCCATCGCGGAGGATCCGAGATCCTTGAAATATGACGCATTCTTGCTGACCTTTACAGGGCCGTAGACATCAAATTGCGGAACATAACGGCCATTCGAGGCAGCGATATAGTAGTCGAGCGCCGAGCCGGAACCTCCGTAGTCGGAAAATCCGGGCTCATTGAGCTGACGGCTGAAATAGTCTTTCGGATCTGTTACCGTAAACTCCACATCCTGAAACTCCACAAGCACCACGAGCGAGCGATTGCCCTTACCGATCGTGGGATAAGTTGTCCGGCCTTCCGAATCGAGGGCACCCATCTTCTGCATGGTAGACCGTGCGGCTGAAGATTGCTGAGTCATTTGAGAGATAAGAGGATCTGACTCCATGGCTTCCGCACGGAGCATCGCCACATTTTCAGGAGTGAAAAGCACGGGGGAGCCGGCACGCTCCATGTCAGTGACAAAGCCACGTGCGTCACGCTTAAGTATACGGGTGCAGGCGGCATCGGTCATGAAATGGAAAAACTCATCGCCATGCATACGCACAGATAGGACCGAACCATCAGGATTTGTAATCTGCCGGGGTCTGGGATCGGCCGGGACAGCAGACATGAGCCCCGGAAGAGAGAGAGCCATAGCGGCTATGATATGTCTAACTTTCATTTCAGTTATGGGGTTGTTAGGTTTGAGGTTACAGGGTGGTTGTTATCAATAAAGGCCTCCTGCAGACGGGAGGCCTAAGATGAACGATGGTTGCCTTACCAAGATTCGAACTTGGACAAACAGAACCAAAATCTGGTGTGCTACCATTACACCATAAGGCAATCCTATGCAACAGACAGGCACACCTGCCTCGAAGCGAATGCAAAGTTACATAAAATTAGCGACACTTGCAAATAATGTCGGATGTAATTTAAGAAGTTTTATGAATTTTATGCTTTTTATAGGAATATATGGTGTGGCAGCGGGAAAATTTGTAATTTCGCAATACACCGGGATTGTATGGTATTCAGAAGCGATCAAGGACGGTCTTCAGCAATTCCCTGACACGTGGCTTATAGTCGGTATTGGCTTTTGTTGCCGTACGCTCCGCTATGATGCAGCATACGGTCATGGCGCGGTGGCCGAGCATCTTCGCCATACCTTGCAGACATCCGGATTCCATCTCGAAATTGGTCACAGGGCGTCCGTCAAACCTGAAACTCTCTATCTTCGCGTTCAGGTCAGGATCTGCAAGCGCAAGACGCACCTGACGCCCCTGCGGAGCATAGAATCCGACTGCGGATATAGTGCATCCGCGCACCATGTCGTCACGACCTATACGGCTTACAAGCTCAGCGTCGGCGTCAACAGTATATGGAGCCGCCCATGTGGGGAGCCAACCTGTATGCCTCATGAACGCACGCTGAAACTCCAGATCGCATACCTCGTCGCGCATCGCGTAATAATTAAGGATTCCGTCAGTTCCCGTGGCCTTCTCCGCTATAACGTAGTCGCCGATATGAAGGTCGGGCTGAAGCGAGCCGGAAGTTCCTACCCGCACCATGTTGAGCGTACGGTGTTCAGGCTTCACCTCCCTTGTCTTGAAATCAATATTGGCGAGGGCGTCCAGTTCGGTCACTACTATCTCAATATTGTCGGAACCTATACCGTGGGAAATGCACATGACCTCTTTACCCTTGTATCTGCCTGCGATGGTGTGAAACTCGCGAGACCGGACGTCGTAGTCGACAGAATCAAACATCTCCGCCACCATAGACACCCGGTCCGGATCTCCAACAAGAAGGATATTATCACGAAGCTGATCGGGACGGATATGGATGTGAAAAGCAGAGCCGTCTTCATTTATGATGAGCTCTGACGCCGGTATTATCTTTTTCATATAGGTAAAATTTTAGGTGAATTATATAGGGCTTATAGGGCATATAGGGCCTATATGCCCTATAAATCCTATACGATTTATAACAAATGAAGCGGAAGTTGTTATTAAGGTATAGGATTTTTTTTTGAAACTGAATGAGAATACATATATGGTGACAAGAATGCTTGAGCAAGCCATCGAAATCGAAGGACTGCTGAGAATAATCCGCGACGGCAGTCCTATGCCGGAAACGTATGAACTTCTTAACAGAAAGGCGGCGGAAATTGCCGGAATGGCAGCCCGTCTGGCAGAAGAGGGCGGCACACCGACGTCCGAGACTCCGGATGCCGATTTCGTGATGGCATCTCCGGAACAGACTCTGACTAAGCAGGAAGTGGTCATGACTGAAGACCTTGCTCTGGAGGAAGAAGACGACATACTCCTTTCATTTGAAGACATAGAGGAAGAGAACCCGGAAGAGACGACAGACGAACAATCAGCTGAAAAAGAAGGTGAAGCTGACGACAACCGGGATAAAGCCGCTGCAGAAAGGAAAGTCCAAAAGAAACAGCGGACCAAACTGAAAGCCGTCTTCTCACTCAATGACCGGTTTCTCTATGCGCGCGAGCTCTTCGAAGGCAGCATGAAGATGTTTGACTCCACTCTTGACTTCCTCGAGGGTCTTGATGACTTCTCGGTGATAGAGGAATATTTCTACAACGAGCTTGAGTGGAACAGAGAAGACAGCAACGTAATTTCCTTCATGGAAAGGATAAGGCCGATTTTCAGCTGACAGCCTTTGAATTGTGAGATTTTATTTTAGTTAATTATGCTGTATATCGTACCTACTCCGGTCGGGAATCTCGACGACATGACATTCCGTGCTGTCAGCGTGCTGAAGGAAGCAGATCTGATACTTGCGGAAGATACGCGCACAAGCAGTGTGCTGCTCAAGCATTTCGACATTCATACTCCGATGCAGAGCCACCATAAATATAACGAGCACTCCACAGTGAAGCATCTTACGGAGCGTCTTGAGGCAGGCGAAGACATCGCACTGATATCCGACGCAGGAACGCCCGGTATCTCAGATCCGGGGTTCATGCTTGTAAGGGAATGCCGCAAGGCGGGAATCGAGGTCACAGTGCTTCCCGGAGCCACAGCCTTTGTTCCGGCTCTGGTCGGGAGCGGACTTCCGTGTGACAGATTCGTATTTGAGGGTTTCCTGCCTCTTAAAAAAGGAAGGGCCACCCGGCTTTCTCAGCTTGCCCAGGAATCGAGAACAGTTATAATATATGAGAGTCCGGTAAGACTGCCGCGCACGCTACGTCAGCTCGCCGAGGCATTCGGAGCCGAGAGGGAAGCGTGTGTGGCCCGTGAGATATCTAAAAAGTTCGAAACTTTCCATTGCGGGACGCTAAAAGATCTTTCAGATCATTTCGAAGCGAACACTCCAAGGGGTGAGATTGTTATAGTCGTCAAAGGGAATGACTAATTAATGGTTTAAGAGGTTTAAATCGTTTATGAGGTTTAATCGTTTATAGGGTTTAAATCGTTTATGAGGTTTAAAGTTTTAAACGGGCCGATGGTGCCCGATAAAACATATCTCAAAGGATAAATCACTCCCTTAACCTCATTAAACTCTCTAAACTCCTTAAACCCCCTAAACTCTTTAAACTTAGAAACTTATAAATAAACAAAATATCAATGGCTATGAAGAAATTAATTCCACTATGCGCTATAGGAGCCGTAATGCTTGCGGCCTGTAGCGGAGAAAAAGGCAAAAGCGCTGCCGACTCCCTCGAGATCGTAACAGTTCAGTATGAGCAGGCATCGTCGTTCAATGACTCGCTGCTTCTCCTTATGGGCGATATTTATGACGGGCTCGACTCCATCAACATGCAGGAAGGACTTCTCTACAGCATGGAGAAAGGTGGTGAGAAATTCGACCGCAGGGCTGAAGTGCGTCAGAACCTCGAAAGCATCAAGGAACGCCTTCAGAAAAACCGGGACCTTCTTAGCCAGATGCAGGCAAGGCTCGACAAGACCAGCGGAGAAAATTCCGTGCTGAAGAAGACTATTTCCGACCTTCAGGCCCGAATAGAGAGTCAGGAGCTGAAGATCATGCAGCTCAACACACAGCTTGACAACGCCAACGCTGAGATAGCCGACCTCAATAATCAGGTGGCTCAGGGCAAGGAAGACCTGCAGGCCGAGACTGCAGCCCGCGAACAGGCTCAGGCGGAGGCAACAGCTGCAGAAAATCTCGCAAACCGCGTATATTATGCAATAGGCACGAATAAAGAGCTTAAGCAGAACGGACTGCTCGAGAAGAAATTCCTCGGCGCCACCAAGGTGCTTCAGGGCGACTTCAACGAGAACTACTTCACGGCCGGCGACAAGCGCACCCTCAGCATCATAAACACCGGAGGTAAGAAAGTTAAGATCTGGGGCAACGTGCCAAAGGGTAGCTACGAGATACTCGACAACGCCAATGGCACCCAAAGCGTGAAGATCACCAACCCGAAGCAGTTCTGGGAGCGCTGTCCCTATCTGATAATACAGATTGACTGACGTTTGACGTTGGACGTTTGACGTTTTGCGGAAAAAGACAAATCTCAACTTATGAAAAGACATAAGGCAATGCTGATATGCGCTGCCATGGCCGGCCAGGCCATGGCAGCCATTTCTGTAGATAAGATCGACCCGCCCTACTGGTGGACAGGAATGCACGACACGACACTTCAGCTCCAGATACACGGAACAGACATCCGCGACGCGGAATTCTCAACCGATTATCCCGGAGTGACGGTGGACTCCGTGGCGAGACTTGACGGAAGTCCCAACTGGCAATATGTGTATCTCAACATATCTCCGGAAGCAAAGCCGGGAACCATGAAACTAAAGTGGAAGAACGGCAAGAAAACCATAACCCGGGACTTTGAGCTCAAATCACGCAAGGAGATGAGAGGAGCCGGAGGATTCTCAGCCTCCGACGTACTATACATGATCATGCCCGACCGATTCGCCCAAGGAGGAGAAAGCCATCCGGAAGCAGCCGGACTGAAGAACAGGGTAGCCGAAGACCGGAAGAATCCCAACGGACGACACGGGGGCGACCTGAAGGGGATAAGTGACCATATCGACTACATCGACTCTCTCGGCGTGACGGCCGTATGGCTAAACCCGGTGCTTGAGAACGACATGCCCGGAGGGAGCTACCACGGATACGCCACCACCGACTATTACCGCGTAGACCCGCGCTTCGGCACCAACGAGGAATACGCAGCTCTTATCGAACGGCTCCACGACCGAGGCATAAAGATGGTGATGGACATGATCTTCAATCATTCCGGAAGCCATCATCCCTGGGCACTGGATCCTCCGGCCAGCGATTGGTTTAACCATCAGGGAGACTATCAGCAGACCAACTACAGACTATCGACAATAACCGATCCGTATGCGTCGGACTATGACAAGGACCTGACGGTCAACGGATGGTTTGTAGAAGACATGCCCGATCTTAACCAGAAGAATCCGCACCTGATGAAATATCTCGTGCAGAATTCCATCTTCTGGATCGAGGATGCCCAGATCGACGGCATACGCATGGACACATATCCCTATGCTGACCGGGAGAAGATGGGCGAATGGATCGACGCCGTTATGGCGGAGTATCCCGGATTCAACATAGTAGGTGAATGCTGGTACGGCAGTCCGGCGGGAGAGCAGTTCTGGCAGACCGGGTCGGCCATAGCCGCCTCAAAAGGCATCGACACACGACTCCCGGTTGTGATGGACTTTCCGCTGAGCATCCTCTGCGCCGACCTTAAGCCATTCAGGATAGACTCACAGGCATGGAACGGCATAAACGAACTTTATGACCACTTCGCGCTTGACTATGTCTATGCCGACCCGATGAATGTGCTTAGGTTTCTCGACAACCATGATACCGACCGCTTCATCCTCGACATGCCGGAAAACCTTGACGCATGGAAGCAGGCGATAGCTCTTCTGCTGACAGTCCCGGGCATACCGCAGCTGTATTACGGGACAGAACTTCTTATGAACGGAAGTAAGGAGGGATCTGACGGATTCGTAAGACGCGACATGCCCGGAGGATTCGACGGAGACAAGGAGAACCTATTCGAGGAGAGCGGCAGAACGGAGCTTCAGAACGAGGCTTTCGACTTCATCTCGGCAGTCTGCAACTGGAGGAAGGGAAGCGATGCCGTCGGAAAAGGAGACATGAAGCACTTCATGCCTACCAACGGGGTCTACCTCTATCGCCGTAAATACGGGCCGGAAGAAGTGATCGTGATATTAAACGGCAAGGACGAGGACATCGACCTTGACATGAGCCGCTATGCAGAGATCATCAATGAAGGAGACCTGTATACCGATATACTCAGCGGTAAGAGCGAAATATTACG
>JAIEBK010000113.1 GCA_029070945.1 Muribaculaceae bacterium | reverse complement strand
GTTTCAGCGTGCAAAGTTACAAAAAATTCCGCTACCTCACAAATGCCACGACCTTATCAGCCGTGAAGCGGCTCACAAAAATAAATATGCCCCGTTCAGGGTATAAGTATCTTATGGGATCTGAAGGGACTTCTCCATATGTATATTCCTGACCCCATGTCTTCCCATTTGCCGAATTCCACATCTTTCATGATGATGTGACCATGCAGGTCATAGACAGTTCCGGTGCAGTCGGTGTCCTGACTGAAGATCCCGTCAATTCCAGTATCATGTGAGACAGTTTGCGGAAAGACCGGAATCGACGGAAACCAGTAGTTTGAGATCATATTGTAATCATTCAGTCTGTTGCCGTTGCTGTCATATCGCCGTGTGAGATATGTCGGGATGCTGAATTCACGATAGAGCGAGATGTACAGTTCATCGGTGACGGGATGCACACGCATCGAGCAGCCGTATATCTTCCATTTCTCACCATCGGCGTCAAGATCAATAATCTTAGTGGCAGTCCTTGAATCAACATCGAATTTATATACATGTTTACCTGTGAACCAACTGTTGGAGCCTCCGCTCCAGTACAGCGTATTTGTCTGAGCGGAAGCGCAGAATGTGTCGGGAGTCCACGCATACCATGAATTGGAAGGAGCGAACACTCCCTGCTCAAGAGACACGACTTCGGAAGAAAGCGAGACCGGGTCCACACGCACAAGGCAAGGAAGCGTGGCCCCCGTGCCTTTGGTGTCTTTCGCCACGCTTGCCCAGACCGAGCCATCCTTCGCAGTGACCACACTACCTATTCCGGCTCCTTCTGTAACCATACCCATGTCTATTGTGGTAATGACAGAATCCTCTACCGGATCGATCACGATGATTCCGGCCTGCTGATGCGCAAGGAAAACCTTTCCCGAAGCCATGACCATCGAACCGCTCTGTCCGAAATACAGTGACCCTGTGGGGTCTGTGTTAGGTTTGTCATCACCGGCATTCGGATTGTCAGTACCCTTTATCTTACCTTTGATCGTGAAAGTATCCAGATCGAATATCCATACGCCGTTGCTTGATGAGATATATCCTTTATGCCGGTTGATTCCAAGAAATCCACGTCCGTCGCATTGCGCTCCCGTCGGGTCGATCAGCGCATTCTGATAAAGAACCTTCATGGTTTTAGCGTCGGCTACCGTAATGCGTCCGCCGGTCACTGAAGCGCCCGGATCCTTTTCCTGCTTGGCTATGAAATAAAACCTGTCGTGCCATATCGCGCCAAACTGATTAGTACATCCGAGTTCCACTCCCGGGTTTTCCTTCTGTATCACGCGGTATTCCCAATAGTTTCCTTCCGGATCATCAGGGATAAGATAGTTTACCGTTGAGTTCTGATGTCCGTACCAGTCTTCGTTGACAATGAATACCCCTTTCGTGTAGTCTATTTCAGCATAAGAGGCAATGGCGGAGGCTATCAGTGGAATAAGTAATAATTTCTTCATGTCTGAAAAATAATTTAAGTCCGTGTCCCGGACCCTTGCAGGCGCCAGGACACGGACTTTGGATTCATCGGATGATTATTTTATGAAACACTTGAGTGTACGGTTGGAATTGATGTCAGCTATGACGTATATTCCTGTCTCTAAAGGAAGGTCGATACTGAAATCATTGTCCACTACATCAAATGCAGCTGCGAGAACGCCGTTAGCAGTATATACATGCATCGTGTGGCCGTTGAAGCCTATGGCATGGAACCTGCGGCCTGTCACGCTCATTACCGCACCTTCTCCGGATATCGAGCTGACTCCCGAAGTCTGATCATTGACTGTTACAGGCAAAGAGAGATAGGTGGATACACCGTTTGACTCGGCTCTGAGGCCTATTTCACCGGTTCCTTGTCTCAACGGAACTATCTTCAGCCTGTTGGCCTCCAGAGAAACCTCGACCACAGGATCATTTCCTGACAGGATATCATTATGATTTTCCATAGTCTCCAAAGGCTCGCTTTCCACGATCGAAAGTCTGATGGCTTTGTCCATATTGTCACGGTCGGTCACATTGATGTCGATGATGCGGCCGTCCTTATCGTCGTTCATGTCAAGCTCGAGATCTGCGATATCCTCAAATTCAGGAGCGTACTTATCAGGGAAGACAGGCATAGCCGGGAACCAGTAATAGTCTTTAAGACGTATCGTCTTTGCGATCTCACCCTTTGCACAGTCTACGAAATGCAACCATGTATAGCGATAGTTGGAAGATGCTCCGTGAGTGGCTGCTATCAGGAGTTGATTGCTTCTGTCGTCATATCTTACTGTGGCATATGGCGCCTGTTTGGCCTTTTCATCAATGCCTGCAAGGTCATTGGGGAAAACGAAGACCGGTTCGAGCTTGGATACGTCGCTCTTGGTATCCCAACGGTAGTAGCCTGAATTTCCTGACACAATGCTTGCCTCCACTCCTGAGCCAAACCAGATAGCCACATCGTTTTTCTCAGCAAAGAAATTAGTAGAGCGCCAAGCTCCCCATCCACAAGTGATGGCAAGATGCGAGGGCATTTCCACAGATCTTACGAGTGTCAGATCCGAAGGATCATAACAGTAGAGGGTAGTAGCCTTGCCGTTGGCGGTGGAAGTCGCAGCTATCCATACCATACCGTCGGCCGTCATAGTCACGCCTTGAGGATTGGCAAAGACAGATCCATCTTCATTTCTGCCGAGAACCTTGACAACCTTGTCTGTTTCCGTATCGACAACGTAAGTGCCGTAGGCCTGCTTAATTGCGAGGACGTATTTGCCTGCACACACCATGTCGCCAAGCTGATTGGCATACTTGGCTCCGGGCTCTATACCTTCTACTCTTCCTGTGATGGAGAGAGTGGTGGGGTTGAATACGGCTATGCCGGCTGTAGTTCCGATATAAACTTTCTCGTAATTGACACCTACACATGCACGGCCGTCGCCGCCATCAAGAATATCATCAAAACCTGCAAGTTTCTTCAGCGTCTTTGCATCGGCTACCACCAGGCGACCGCCGCCTCTTCTTGTGTCTCCGCCATCAGTCTCCTGCTTTGACATCACATATAATTTGCCTCCGAATATCATGGCATACTGTGAAGTGCAGCCAAATGATTCATAGGGGTTCTGTGATTCATATGCGCGATAGCGGACGGTGCCGTCTTTTTCAATGTAATTGATCGAACCGTTGGTATGGCCGAACCAGTCTTCATTGAGCCAGAACGTGCCCTCTTGCCATGAATCCTTTGCTGCGCTACGATCAGAATCCTTGATGATGAAGTGGTAGGTCGTAGAGACGTCACTGCCGTCTTGTGCCTTGAAGGTCACATCAATCTCACCCGGCTTATGAGTCACGAGTTCGAAATATTTACGGGTTGGATTGAAAGCCGTCACGCTATAGGTCGTAGCTACAGTAGGATCTGAAATCTCAATATTGTAGCTCTGAATATCAGCATTTGCCGGCTCTACTGTAGGACAAAGCGCATAGATATCCATATATGATATCGTGATATTCTTCGAGCCATCTCCCAATATGAATCCTTCCACAGGATTTGCGAGGGCAGCATGAATGGTCATCTCTGCATAAATATCGGGATTGTCCACGACGAATGCTCTGATTACCGCATCCCCTTCCACACGCTTAACGCTGACAGCGCCGGTGCGCTTGTTGACATAAGCGACATCACTGTTGGATGAACTGAAATTCAGACTGGCTGCAGTGTAAGTGTCGTCCACAAAGGTAAGTTCGGGAGTGAATTGCTCATCAAAGTGAGCGTTATATTCAGTCTGATTGAATGCGAAAGGAACTGAGAAAGTTACCTCTACATCTGCAGGCTGTGAGCTATATATGATATCATCCTTTGATGCCTGAGCGGTTGCCGAAATATCTTTACGGGCGTCAAAGCCTTTGACTGCTGTTGAAAATGTTCCGTCAGCTTCAGGTGTGATCTCAAATGCAACAGGGTCAACATCCTTTCCTGACAGGGTAACCGATATTGCGCATCCGTCAAGAACTATGCCATTGTTGATACGGGCAAAACGCTCAGGCAACTCAATGTCGTAATTCATACCGATACGACCGGACAGAATGCCGTCACTCAGTTTCATATCGGAAAGTGCGAGGCTTTCTACTGCAGGCTCGCTGATGTTGTAGAGTTTCCAGTTCGCAGTCTCTTTATACTTCTCTGCGTAGCCGGTCGGCACAATTATCGGGAAGACTGTCTTATTCTGCCAATCCTTTGCAAACGTGAATTGGTTGACTGTTACCGGAGTCGTACTGCAGATATAGAAAGTTACGGCAGCATTGTCACCACAGATATAATTCTGATTCATCGAGGTCACGGATGACGGAATGATAAGGTTACTGATGCCGGTATTCTTGAACGGCTCGCGACCGCCGATTGTCGTGAATCCATCCGGCAGAATTATTTCAGTAATGGCTTTGCAATTCTGGAAAGCATACTGACCTATATTTACAGTGTGAGCTCCGAGACGGATGATACCCGGTGTGTTAGCTTCTGTATCGCCGTGGTAGGCTATGGTATGAAGCTTTGTGCAATTGGCAAACGCGCTTTGGTTGATCACGCTGATTTCAGGACTCATAGTTACCTTTTCCAGTGAGGAACATCCGCTGAAGACCTGATTCTGCAGGGCTTTAATGCCGGCCGGAATCACTATCTCCTTAAGCGTTGAGCAATTCTGAAGCATGCCGGAGCTAAGGTTCTTGAGGGAAACCGGAATGGTGATAGCTTCAAGAGCAGAACATCCGGCAAAGGCACTGCTCCCTATGGAAGCAACGCTTTCTGGAATATCAATGGCCTGCAGTGAAGAACAGTTTGAAAATACGTTGGCCGGAAGGCTTTCTATGCCGGAGGGGAGAACTGCGGAAGTCAGTTGCCTGCAATTCTGGAAACAGCTGGAGCCTATAGATTTGATCTGATCAGTGATTGTCACAGATGTAAGTGCTGAGCCATAGAAACAATAGTCGGGCAACGAAGTCAGCGAGGAAGGTATGTTTATACCCGTGATTCCGGAGTTCTGGAAGCAACGGTTTCCAATCGATGCGAGAGCATCTGGCAAAGTGATGTCTGTGAGTGACCCGCAATATGCGAATGCATTTGATCCAAGTTCCGTCACTGTCGACGGAAGGAAGACTGATAAAAGTGATGTGCAATCCTGGAAAGTATAAGGAGGAACCACCGTAATGCCTGCAGGCAGAGAAACAGAAACCATCCCGCCTGCTCCGTAAAAGGCTTTTTCTTCGATTTCATTTACACTGAATTCCTTGCCTTGATATGAGATAACTGCCGGAATCTCGACAGCTCCCGTATATCCGGCTTTATTGGCGTCGGCGATGGCTGAGGTTTCCGTCTTGTCACCGGCTGTCTTATGGTAGGTGACCTTCACGGTACGACCATCCTCTTCGATTCCTGTGACGATATATGCTACGCCGGAGATCGCGAACCTGTCGCCAACGTTGACAGCCATACTGAATTCGTCAATTTTCCTGAACAGATTCCAACCCGTGGCAGAAGCGTAGGCCTGAGTGTAGCCCATAGGTACATAAAGCGTTACTTCGGCGGCTCCTTGAGCGAAAGCATCTTCCGCACAGGATGGGGGGAACGTATTCTTTACCGTTACTTCGGTAAGGCCGGTACATCCGCAGAAAGCCTTCGCTCCGATGAATTTGACGGTTTCGGGGATGGCGAGGGCGGTGATGGCTTTGCAATCTTCAAAAGAAGACACTCCGATGCTTTCTATTCCTTCAAGTGAAAAATCATTCAGTGCCGTTCCTTTGAAGAGCTCATCCGGAATGACCTTTGTATCGGCAGGAAGAATGAACTGTGAGAACCCGGAGCATCCGCTGAAAACTCCCTTGCCGAGAGATGCGAGTTTTCCATCTTCTCCAATACTGAGATGCTTCAGTGTGCTGTTACGGAAAGCATAATCTCCAATCTTTGATATAGAAGAAGCGAGCGATACATTATCTACCGCAGCATTCTCAAAGGCACACTCCTTGATTTCAGTGACATTGTATGTTTCTTCTCCCACAGTTATAGTAGCCGGAACTGTAATGTCGCCGGTATACGCAGAAAGGGTCTCACCCTCCATATCGAACGGAGCGACAAGCGCCACCTTTCGGGAGTTGTAGTTGGTAAGGTTGTAATATAACCCATCAACCTTAAATTCAGTTGTAACACCTTCAGGCATAGGATTAGGAGCCGCCTTGAATATTTTCCAATCTCTCGGGATCATATCGAGTGAGAAATTCCAACCATCCCAGCTGCCATCTTCCAGCACTCGACCTGATGCTCCCCATCCGGAGTAGCTGAACTTAGCTTCATATGAATCCTTTACCCAGTATGACCAATACGACAGATACCATCCTGCACCCCATAAGTCGTCTTGGTCGACCGCTACCCAGTCATCATAATCATAGTCGGATGAACCTCCTTTATCGGGATCATATCCACGGGGATGTATAAACAGTCCGGTTTCCGAATAATAAATCTTATTGTCCTTGGTGTCCTTCAGGGCAATGTCTCCGTCACCGTCTCTGTCCCATCCGAATCCATTGATTGTATAGCCTCCGAGGGGATCTGTAGGGCTGGAGACGTTAGTGTACTGTATGAGGCCGTAGAGCTGCGGATTGTCCGCCACCACAGCGCGGATCATGTCTGCTCCTGTCGCGAGTCCGTCCCAACGGTAGCCGAAAACGAGAGCATTCTCCTCTGTGTCATCATTCCATTGGATTACGAGAGCTGCTCGCTTTGATCCTTCACCGCTCCAGCTTTCGATCATATCGAAAGTGAATTCACCATCCGGTGCCTCCATATCATAGCCTGGATCAAACGGGTTGTCGCTTGAAGTCGGCGCAGCCACCGAAGCGCCGGTGTCTTTCGGGACATATGGAATTCCCTGGACAGTGCGCGGCAGGAATGCATAGGCTGCTGTCACGCCAGCCAGGACGGCGAGCGAAACAATTACTTTTTTCTTAATTGCCATTGTGTTTAAATTAATATTAGTGAATCATTATCTTTTTCGTTTCCTTGCCTTCCACCACAATATACATACCCGGCGCGGCAGTCGACAGATCCCGGACCATAGAACCATCCGGGCGATATATATGTCGTGAATATTCAGCAGAGTCATTTCCCGGCAGACTTATTCCCGTATCGTCAAAATGGACGTAGTCGAGATCATGCCAGGCTACCGTGGCACCGCTTACACCATCGAAGTCACCTCCCACGGGTCCGTCAAGGAATGAGTATTTCCATGCGTCAACAGAGCCATCAGCCAGTCTGCGGGACGAATATCCGAGTCCGGAATAACTCAGGCTCTCAGAGTCCGCGCCCCCGACCCAATAGCTCCAATATCCTTTATACCATCCCGCATGCCATCGCATGGAGGAGTCTCCTCCGTAGCGTTGCCAATGGTCGTAGTCGTAACAGGCATAGCCGTAATTGCGGGCATCGATAGGATGCTCCAGTATATGGGTCGATTTCGAATCCTCTATGGCCCGTTCGCACAGCTCGGGAGTGTCCCATCCCGGAGTGGAGGTCTGGCCGAGCATTTCATTGGCGGAAAACCAGTTGAAGCTTATACAAGGGTCTTCCATAGCAGTCTCGAAATTGAACTCTATATGCTCTGCTACGGAATTTCCCTTAGAGAATCCGACGCCGCATACCGTATTGCCCATCCATCCCGTATATTGAGTGAACAGATACAGGTCATCGCATTCTGTAGCAATCGCCCGAAACATATCCTCTCCGGAAGGCCGGACTTCAGGATCTTCCCAACGGTATCCCCAGATGTAGGCTTTTTCCTCGCCGCCATCGTTAAACTGGACTACAAGCGCAGCCTTTTGGGTTCCTTTCCCGGCCCAGTGCCGGATCTTGTCCCAGTTCACTACGAATGCGTCGGCTGTGAGATATGCCGATAAAAGAAGGCATGCCATCACCTGATTGATTTTTCTGATTTTCATTGTATGTCGTTTTTATAATTGTCTGTTATGGAATTTCCGGAAGCTTTCCGGTCAGATCCTCGATGTGAAGGTCTGCAGCCCGGCACAGTTCTGTAGATGTCTCACCGAGCCAACCGCAATATTGGTTTACACCGGTATAGACCCTGACGAAATCGATGGCCGGAAGATCGACATGGCAGCCGTTTGAGTCAACAGCCCAGTCTATCTTGAAACTGTTAAGGTCGGCGTAATCATTCGGATGATTGTCTACGTAGCCCCAGTCAAAGCAATACAGTATGAAATACCTTCCGATGCCGCTGGTGTCTACCGCATTAGGGGGTAACCGCGTTCCGCAGAAGGTCAGTTCGTCCCGTTCCATCCATTTCGGCCAATAACTCTGGCTGTGGAAAATATTCATGGGAATAAAACCATCTGTTCCCTCGGAGTCATGCCATGGAATATATTCCGTATCGGATAAGAAACCACTTTCGTCGGGAACAGGAATGCGATTGTCGTCGGGTCGCTTATAACTTACATTATAATTGTGTATCGTCGATATGTCATAGTAGGAACTTCCAGCGAGTTCGTACCATTCATCGTCAGGAAGACCATTGCAGTTCCGGTCATAACTTACCATCACTATACCTGGCTCTGCGGAACCTCCTTTTCTTGAAGTATCGGTCAGCTCATAGAAAGAATTGCCCCATATCCTGAAATCGTACTCGTCCGGGACATTTATCACCGAGTGGTCGAATCCGAATGTAACATATCCGCCGAAGCCGCCGAGTGTTATCATTATGTCGTTGGTGCCTGATATCGACTCTTCGGCTTTCTGAAGAATGTCGGCGTAGGAATCTCCCTCTTCATATCTCGGCATTTCGTTGACGAACTGTCCCGGGGCAGGATTATATTCGTATACCTTTGAAATATAAGGAGAATACTCGATCTCCTCGTGAAGGACCGTCACCGTGAAATCAAAATGATAGGGTGTACGCTCATCTATAATATCAAACGATAGATCATACGTTCCTTCATCTCGAGCTATAAATACATAACTTCGGTCGGTCGACACTTTTTTCCCGTTTACCATCCATAGATATGCCTCCCCTGTCAAAGCTGACTCCAACGGCAGTTTAGACATACGGGGTATATAGTACGTGTCGTCGATACCAAGGTTAACCATTGGTATTTCCGAAGCGCAACCTGCCAGGAAAATCAATCCCGTATAAATAAAATACTTCCTGTTCATTTTTTCAAGAAAGCCATGTGAGCCGGAATATCTCCGGTCCTTACGCTCCACTTTTTGCGTCCGTCGGGGGTGAAACAGTAAAGCGTTCCGGATGAAACATAGTTTTTTGCATCAGTCACAAAGATATCTCCGGTGTCAGGATGAACGGCAATTCCATAAGGAATAGTGATTTCCCTTTCAGTACCGTCAGTGATGAAATTACTGGATATGATTTCTTTAGTCCGGATATCAATTATGCCGTAACTGATTGTGTTTGAAGCTGTATAATTATTCCATTCAGTGGCGTAATAATACATGAGATCGCCGTGGAAAGCCATGTTAGAACAAGCAATCGGAATTGTATCCGTGACAGTCATCTGATTGAATCCCGGTTTCTTCTGCATGACATACAGTCTCGAGGGGCGAGATTGATAGTCGCCTCGAGACGTCACCCATAATTTGCCGTATCTGTCTTTTTTCAGACGATGCAGGTTGATTCCGACCGGAATCTGCTGCACCTGCTTGAAATCCACCATCTGTATCACGGAAACGGTATTATCGTACAACGGCGCGCGGTATCCGCCGGAGTTCGCCACATACATATAATCGTCTATGATCTCCATCTCCTCCGGCTGATAGCCGACTGAGACTTTTCTGGTGACTGAAAGAGAGAGTGTATCTACTTCGTAGACAGCCCCCTTGGGAGCGTCAGGATCGATGAGGACCGGCCCTACATAAGAGCTGACATAAGCTTTGCCGCGATGAAACCTCACATATCTGCAGTTCGGAATGTCAACCTGGCCAAGGCGGACACCTGATCGTGCGTCAAGGACCTCCACCTTATGCGAGCAATTGACCACAACATACATTTTGCTACCATAAATGGCTATATCATTGCCCACGTCGCCAAGTTCCTTTATCACATGAGGATTCTTCTCGGCATAGAAGTTTCTGGAATAAAGGCCAGTATGATAGTCGTAAAAATCAAGGGTGCATTTATTCGATCCCATGTTTCCCTCATTCACGAGATAGAATCCCCTGACAGTGCCCCCTCGGTTCTCGTCGCCTACTATCTCATACTCCGAAGGCACCACAAGTTCGTCTTCACGACAACTTGTGGCGACTGTCAGGAGCGGGAAAAAATATAAGAAAAACTGTTTGATGTTCATATTTCCACGTTTAAGGTCAGTCTGTAGTTACGTTTCGGCATCGGATAATTGAGAATAACGTCATAGTCCTGACTCAGAAGATTGTTGATCTCAATGAGACACCTAACACTGGTGTTTTTGATCCTGAAATCCTTGCCGAAAGAGATGTCAGACGTATACCAGGGCTGAGTATAATTGTATCTTATGTTTTCCTGCTGGTTGTATCTTTCTCCGACGTATATCCAGGAGTAGTTAAGATTCCATCCTTTCCACTGCGCGTTTGCCACGGCTGCTCCAGAATGCCGGGGAATATAGGGAATCTGATCCTTATAGTAATTGTCGGAGGGATCTGTTATGTCGATTGCCCTCTGAAACGTGTATTGAGCCCTGAACGTAAGATACAGGTCTTTTGCCGGATTCAGGGTGAGTAATCCGGTGATGTCTATGCCACGTATGTCGACAAGGCCGAGATTGAGCATGGTCCATCTGAACTGCTGGCCTTTCGGATAGGCCACTATCTTGTCTTTTACCTTGTTGTAGTAGACGTCGGCACTCAGCCGGGCAGCCGCCAGAACGGAAGAGTATGAATTATGGTCATACAGTATTCCGGCATTGTACTGCATCACGTTTTCCGGAGAAAGTCTGGAGTTGCCCATGTCGGCATAATACAGATCGTTGAAGGTCGGCATCCTGAAAGATTTCTTGAAGAATGCCCTCAGAGAGAAATCCTTGTTTTTGAGAGGATAGCCGTTCACGAATACAGCCGGAGAAAAGACATGCTTGTCTGCCGGCGCCTGCTGTCCCTTTATCCTGTCGTGGATGAAAGAACCCAAGACGCTTGCCTGTATCCTGAGACGTTCGAGATCAAGCGCAGTGGCGACCGAGAGATACTGCGAGATCCTGTCGGGCTTGACGAAATTATAGACATCAGCGTCAAGAGTGTTCCACATGAAGTCGTAGCTTGCCGAGGCCTTCCATCGGTCGGTGATTCCAAATTCGTTGGCGGATGAGAGATACACTTCTTTCTGCCTGTAAAGATTGTCGATCTTCACCTGCTTGTCGTCATTGTTGACATAATGGGTGCGATAGAATGCGTATTTGATATTGTTAAGGGTAGTGAATCGACCGAACATCCCTGTATATCGTCCTTGTACGAAGGAGTTTGTATCCCATATACGCTCTCCCCGGCGCCAGACGTTATTGACTATCGCTCCCGGGACGCCGCGTTCTGAATTGTAGTTGTATGCCTTGAAAGTCCATGAGCCGGAGTTCAATTCTCCATATGTGTTCAACTCTATGCGGGTGGCGTTTATATCGCCGTTCTGGCGCACCGCGGTAGTGTCATATGCCAGTTCTCCGGCGGGATTGACGCGGCGGTAACGAAATTTGTATTTACCGCTTGAGTTGACCCATTCGGCGCTCAGTGAAGCTTTGACTTTCCGGCTTAGCTTGAGTTCCACGAGAGCCGATGGATTCAGCAGGTCAAAAGAACCTGTCCTGAGGGTGACCCTGGCATGATATGTTTCATCCTCACTGAAGACAGGGGTCCGGGTCTTCATATATATCGTTCCGGCTGCTCCGAAGTCTTTCGCCGGCTGCAGGATCTCGCTTTTCTGGCCATTATATAGGGATAGCGACTCGATATTGTCGAGTGAAAACTGTCCGAGGTCGATCTGACCATTCTGGGCATTGCCCAGTTCCACGCCGTCGTAGACCACTCCGGTGTGGTTGGTTCCCATCGAGCGTATATTTACAGTCTTCAGTCCACCGACCCCTCCGTAGTCTTTTACTTGCACTCCTGAAAAATACCGCAGGGCATCGGCGATACTGTTGCTGTTGAGCCTCTGGAGCTCTTCGCCGGAAAGTGTCTGTACGGGTATGATGTCACGGCTTGTCTGACGGGCCGTGACAATAACTTCCTTAAGAAGATATGTAGAGTCATATTGTTCTTCAGCATTGATCACACCCGGAAGAATGCATGGGATGACAATAGACCAGAATAAGCGATTTGCCATTTCCTACCGATTACAATGGATAAAAAAGAATCCCGCCTGAATACCGGTCAAGGTATTTTCGACGGGATATGGGTTTATTCTTAAAGTAATCAGCAGAACTGAATAAGAACGATCTCAGGCCCACAATAAACTATGGACTCTGAGAAGACCAACCCATAGTCCCGTGGGCGCTTTCTTTGTATGATAATGGCAGGTCTTCTGACTTATCCCGGTATTTTCGCGCCTTCCCAGTCTCAAAGACCAGTGGCAGGTTGCGAAAACCCTTGTTCTGTAACGAATTCACCTCGTCAAAGAACGGGAAATACAGCAGCGGGTACTGTCGAGGAATCACACCTCATTCCCTTTTAATGCTCCTTAATGCTTCCTCTCTTGGATAGCGGAGCAACCATTTCGATTGCAAAGGTAAGAAATATTTTCCCTAAGACAAATCTATGTAATTATTTTAACATTTAATTAACATTTGAACTTTGTCTGTTATTTCTTTATCGTTTCAGAAGCGGACGGCGAGTTCGAGAACGAGTTTGTTGCCCTGCCCCTCGGCCGGAGTATAGCCGTGCTGATAGAAATACTGCTCATAGTCCATCATCACATCGGCGAATACTTTCTTATAGCGGTAGGAGAGTGTGCCGCCGAACGTCAGACGGTGGCGTCCCTCGTTGTCCGGCGTACCTTCCACGCCGTTCCACTGACGGTTCATTCCGTCGTAGCGGGCCTGGACGCTCCAGTGGTTGAAGATCCCGATTTTTGCCGCACGGCCATAGTCTCCCCACATCACCCATGAATGAGCATCCCTGTGAGTTGACTTTACATAGTGTTCGTTCATGTATTCCAACCCTCCGCGCCAGTCTCCGCGCTGCCAGGTGGTGCCGATATCATAGAGCATTATTCTGGTGACATCCGGAAGAATGTCCATCACGCCTCCGCATATATTGAAGTCTCCGGCCTGCAGCGTAACCCGTCCGCAGCCCATATAAGACTTGCTCCACGTGTTGTGGTTGCTTACTCCGCCAGCATTTCCTACGGCTGCCTCCATCGTGAGAGGAAGAGAGACGGGGACGGTATAGGTGAGCTTGGCGCCGACTTTTCGGTAATTGCACATCTGCTTGCCCATAAAGCTCCGGTTGGCGAAGACATAGTTCTGAGGAGCCATGAAAGGCTCGCGACCGAACGGCATCCTGAACTGTCCGGCCTGTAGTTCAAGACCCTTGGCTACACCCATTTTAACATATGCGTCATGAAACTTGAACACGCCTTGGTCGCAAAGGTCAACCTGAAGGAAATACCCTATCTTCGGGGCAACGTTGCCTTCCGCAGTGAATCTGGCCCATCTTACCTCAAACCGGCTTTGTCCGGTCTCGGTATCAAGCTCCCAGCGAGGACGAACGGCACCGTGGAATTCCGGAACATAACTGATTTTGTCGGCATCCTCAGCCGGTTGCGGTGTGGTTTCTGCACCAGAGGGGAGAGGAATGGAGATCAGCGCTGACACCGCTGCAGTGATGAAATAGTGCTTTTTCATGATAGCTGTTATTGTTTGAGGGTGCAAAGTTAGGATTTTTTTATTAACTTTGCAAAAAATATAAAATCATCATGGTAAAACATATTGTAATGTTCAAGCTTCACGGCAGCGACGAGCTGCGCCGTAAGATCGCTGAAGACTTCAAAGCTGCCCTCCTGGCCCTTCCTGAGAAAATAGAATGTCTCGAGGGCATGGAAGTGGGAGTTAATGACAACCCGTCTGAAGACTGGGACGTGGTGCTCACGGCTACACTGCCCGCTATGAAGGATGTTCCGGTCTATGCCAAACATCCGGCCCATGTGGCGGCTGCCGCTATACTCGGTCCGTACAAGGAGATGCGTGCCTGCGTAGACTACGAGATATGATACGGCTTCAGATCGAGAATCTCACGAAGTCGATAGGTGACAGGGTACTTTTCTCCGACCTCTCCCTGACTGTCGATGAGGGGGATAAGATTGGTATAGTAGCTCGTAACGGATCCGGGAAGACAACCCTTCTCAATATAATATGCGGACTCGATGACTATGACTCGGGAAAGATCACCTTCTCAGACGGCATCCGGGTAGGTTATCTTTCGCAAAGTCCTGAATTCGATCCCGAGATGTCGGCGCTTGAATATGCCACGCCTACACCCCATGACAGTGAGGATTATGGAGCTGAAGACCGCGCCAGACAGATGCTTTCGCAGCTGGGGATCTCCGATTTCGGACAGAAACTCGGCAAGATGTCCGGCGGTCAGTTCAAGCGGGTGTCGATAGCCAGAGTCCTTCTGCAGGAGCCTAACCTGCTTGTCCTTGACGAGCCGACCAACCATCTTGATATAGCGATGGTGGAATGGCTCGAGAATTATCTCACCCGTCTTCGAGTTACGCTGATCATGGTGACACATGACCGCTATTTTCTTGACAACGTATGCAGCCGTATTCTCGAAATAGACCGTGAGGAGGCTTTCATATACGATGGTAATTATGATTACTATCTCCGCAAGAGAACCGAGCGTCACGAGGTGCTGAGCGCCGAGCTCGCAAAGGTGAAAAATCTGCTTCGCACCGAGCTGGAATGGATGCGTCGGCAGCCCCAGGCCCGCGGGAGCAAGGCGAAATACCGTATAGACTCATTCCATGATCTGGAAAAACGTTCCCACGTAAATCTTCAGGAGAAGGATGTGCGTCTATCCGTGAAAGGAAGCTATATAGGCAATAAAATCTTCGAGGCTGTGCATGTGGCCAAGAGATTCGAGAAGAAGGAGCCGGACGGCAACCGGAGGGTGATACCGATACTGAACGATTTCAACTACAATTTCGCCCGATATGAGAAAGTCGGAATCGTAGGCGACAACGGAGCCGGCAAGTCGACTTTTATAAAGATGCTGCTCGGAGAGCTTCAGCCTGACTCCGGTCATTTCGACATAGGTGAGACTGTCCGCTGGGGATATTATTCTCAGGAGGGTATGACTGATTTCGACGAGAAGAAGAAAGTCATTGATGCAGTAAGGGAAATAGCCGAGACTGTGCGTATCGACGACAGGACCACGCTTACAGCCCAGCAGTTTCTTACACATTTCCTTTTCGAACCGGCTACCCAGCAGAAATACATTTATAAGCTTAGCGGAGGCGAGCGTCGCCGTCTGTATCTTGCCACCGTATTGATGAGGCAGCCGAACTTCCTTATTCTCGACGAGCCTACCAATGATCTCGATATCATGACACTCACGGTGCTCGAGAATTATCTCGCCGATTTCAAGGGATGCGTGATAGTAGTAAGCCACGACCGTTTCTTCCTTGACCGAATCGTCGACCATCTCTTTGTCATGAAAGGTGACGGCGAGGTACGTGATTTTCCGGGTGACTATTCCACCTACCGTCATTGTGTGCGTCAGGAGGAGAAAGAGCTCAAGGCGGCAGCGGAAGCGGCGAGAAAGACCTCGGCTTCAAAGGCAGACGCGGAGCGAACGCAATCAGGCAGACAGAAGACTGAACGCAAACCAAAGCTTAGTTTCAAGGAGAAAAAGGAAATGGAGGCTCTCGAGACAGAACTTGAGAACCTCAATAAGGAAAAATCGGAGCTTGAGACCTCTATGTCTTCCGGATCAATGTCTGTGGAGGAAATAATATCGGCCGGGGCAAGGATGGAAGAGATTATAGCCCGTCTTGATGAGGCTGAGTTCCGGATGCTGGAACTTATGGAAAAAGAGGGCTGAGGCTCAATCCTCAGCCCTCTTTCTCAGATTAATTTTAATCATTGATCGTTGATCGTTGATCGTTAATCGTTAATCGTTAGAGAGATGCGATCATCTCGATCTCGACGAGAGCCTGTTTCGGGAGCTCCTTGACAGCGAATGCGCAGCGCGCTGGATAGGGAGCGCTGAAGTATTCGGCATATACCTCATTCATCGCGCTGAAAAGACTCATGTCAGCCAGAAATACTGTGGTCTTGACCACATCGGCGAGAGAGGCTCCGGCAGCCTCGAGAATAGCCTTTGCGTTTTCGAGGCTCTGACGTGTCTGGCACTTGATGCATTCACCCATTGTGCCGTCAGACGGATTTATGGGTAGCTGACCTGATACGAAAATGAGGTTTCCGGCCTTCACAGCCTGGCTGTAAGGACCGATTGCGCCCGGTGCCTTAGGGGTGTCTATCTGGGATTTCATATTTTTAGTTATGATTTATAAATTGTGAGTAATCAGTTGTCAGATTGCTTACGTCGTGGAATGTTGACGTTTTCGGCGTCGAATACCTTACGCGATGAGCGGTCGAAAATACGCCAGTGATCCATCTGCGCGGCAGGAATGAGATCGGTGCGATACGACGGAATGACAGTGAAGTTCGATCCCTTTCCGGTAGGTTTCGCACAGAAAAAAGTGTCATAGTCGGCCCATTTCACTTTTGCCTTGCCGTCGTCCGGATCTCTTTCGACCCTTACCCGCATATATGCTCCGCCCCGTGTGTCACCTGTCTTCATGTTTGATATGAAATTGCCGAGCGAATATACCACCGGGACATCCTGTCCGCGTTTCTCATCACGCATCATCCTCATAGGCTGGATCACGTGGGGATGGCTGCCTATCACCATGTCGGCTCCGTTGTCTATGAGAAATTTTGCAAGCTCACGCTGTATGGCGTTTTCACGAAGCACATATTCTATTCCCCAGTGCATCGTGACGACCAGTATTTCCGTTCCGGCGTCGCGCGTCTCCTTCATTTCCCTTGCTATCTTTTCGCGGTCGATGAGTGCCACCTCCATCCCGTCGCGTGCCGGAATGCCGTTGGTGCCGTAAGTATAGTTAAGAAAACCAAACTTAATGCCGTTGATATCTTTTAGGAAAGGCACTTTCGCACTCCTGTCCGCAGCGTCGTGGTAGGTGCCTATGTGGTCAAGTCCGAGAGAGTCAAGAGCGCTGATGGTGCGTCTCGCAGCCTTCATCCCTGAGTCAAGACAGTGGTTGTTGGCTGTGAGCATCATGTCGAAGCCTGCGTCAGCAAGTGCCTGCGCATAGCTGTCGGGGGCGCTGAAGCATGGGTAGCCTCTGTAGACGGGCCCCCCTCCGAGAGGCACCTCAAGGTTGACGACCGCATAGTCGGCCTCGGTCACTGTGGGCGCTATCCAGCGGAAACATTCAGAATAGTCATACCTCTTTCCGTCGCCTTCCTGCAGAGCCTGATCAAGCTGTGCCTGATGTTGCATCGCGTCTCCTGCAAAGAGTAGGGTGGCTCCTGCGGGAGGCATTGCGGTGCTGTCGGCAGGCATAGCTGCAGCTCCGGTTATCATCTGCAGCAGACTGAATGTAAGGAAAAGCGCGGAGAGGTTCATGGTCATCGCATCTGCTGGAGTGAGTAGGTGAAAATGGTCTGGGCCTCGTCCATCTTAAGCCGGCACATGGTGGGTCCGGCGATGTAGGGGGTGCATTTGGTCAGATACTGCTGTCCTGAACTGCTCGAAGTGCCGTACCAAGGGTTGTAGTTTGTCTGTTGATTAGTCTCGAATTCAAGGTTGACCGGGATGATGGTCATATCAAGATCGTCTTCGTTTATCCCTTTCTGAATCAGTCCGAGTATATAATCGCGCATTGATTCGAAATCATACCGCTTTTTCTTCTTGTCGTATTTGGCGTAGAATGATTCCTTGTCGTCAGGGAGCGAGTTTGAGGCGAGAAATTCCTTAAGTTTTGAAGACTTGATCATCAGAAGGTACGGACATGGAGCCAGCCCGTAGTCGTTCTGTATCTCTTCCACCGGAATCTGGAACTTGAGACTGCTGACGACAGCGAGTTTGGACTGGTTTGTGTTGTAGATATCCACCAGTTCTTTTCCCGGGAACTTGAATTTGATCTGATATCCGCCGGGGGTGGTGATGAGGGCCTGATTTTCGGCAGCCATAGCTTTCAGGTTTTCCGAAGGACGGTAGATCACGTTATTGCTGCTCAATACGATCGGGGAGGATGCGAAGACTCCGGTACAGCCGACTTTCGTAGTGAGGGTTTCAACGGGTTTTCCTTCTGCATCCTGGGTAGACTCCATTGCATAATAATGGTAGTAGATTAAGAAGTTGGTGAGCGCGATGTTGGCCACACATCCTCGTCCGAAAGACGGCTCCACATATATGCCGTGGAAATACTTCTCAAAAGTCTGTGGCCATGCGAATATATCCTTCGTAGCCTGATTGGTATATGCTTCCACGGTCTTGAGCGCCATTTCCCTCGACATAGGGATCTCTATGTCGACGTATCTGCGGGTGGAATACAGAGAGTCACTCATGCCGAGAGCGGACAGCGTGTAGCTGCGGGTGCCGAGCGGATTTGCCGGATCATAATATCCGGTGGGATCAAACCTGTTGTCGATATCGTTGGGGAGACTCTTGGTGAGTTCAAACACCCTCAGCTGCTGAGGCGCGAGCGAATCGCCGGTGAGGGCACCTCTGGGTACAGTCAGTACGAGCTTCATCGAGTCTATCCTCTCAGGTTTCTTAGATATCGAGTCCGGAATGTCAAGAGTGGTGGTACACATGAGTCTGCTTACGAACGAGCAGTTCAGGTCACCGTATTCCGGCACACTGATTCTTCCAATAAGGTTGCTGGTGCTTCTTGTGTCTACCGAATCGTTGAATATCGTCACATAGCTTATCTTAGGGCAAAACACAGTCTTCTGCTGTTCGCCGCGATGTATTGTCTGATCCGTGCCGTTCCATGTCAGCGAGTCAAGTGCGATCTGCACTTCGCCGGATGCAAGTGCGCCCCCTACAGTCGGAGTCTTATCTTCGCAAGAAAGAAGCAAGCCTCCCGCTGCGATGGTCAGGAAAGGAGCTGCAAGAAGCCCGATACGCTTGCGGAGTGAATTTGATAGCGTCATTTGTCGGATAGTTTGTCGTAAAACTCAATATAAGCCTCGAGGTTGCCGCTGGCTTCCTCTTTTCTCATGTAAGGTATTCCCTTTGCCTCCACAGCTGCAAGAAGGTCTGCGTCCGGCTCTTCGGTCATGAATATGACACCGTCACTGTTGTCTATGGCCATACGATGGAGCAACCCGGAGTTTTTCTCAAGACCTTCATATGCGTTCAGAAACTCCTCCTTCACTCCGTCTTCACGGAGCCTGCGGAAGAAATCATCGTCGATGACCACTTCGTTTTCATCGGGAAGAACCGTATAGACCACTTTGGAGTCTTCGAACGGAACGGAATCACTGAGCTGACGCAGATACACCGGAGTAAGGGCGGCTATCCATCCCTGCGAGTGGATGACGGCCGGATCCCACTGAAGTTTCTTAGCGGTCTCTATAGTAGATCTGGTGAAGAAAAGGATCCTCTTGTCGTTGTCAGGGCGGTTGCTGCCTACCTCGTCGATATCGGAGTCGAGTTTCTGGAAGAAATCATCATTGTCGATGAAGTAAACCTGGGTGCGCGTCGGATGCAGGCTTGCCACCTTCAGGAGCAGCGGATGGTCGTTGTCGTCGATGGTGACGTTAAGGCCGCTCAGGCGTATCACTTCGTGAAGCTGGTTGCGGCGTTCGTTGATACCACCCCATTTAGGGGTGAAAGTGCGTACCTCATATCCTCTCTTGTGGATGCCTGTGGCGACTTCCTTGCCCAGTGTCGATATATTTTCCGGCGGAAGGTAGGGTGCTACCTCCTGCGCTACAAATAGGAATTTTTTCTTGGCCATATCTTAGTTTTTAGTCTGCATGTAGTTCCACTTCGCGCGTCACGACATGCTCAACTGCAAAATTACAAAAAAAAATCCAAACATGCCTTAACTTAGGCTTCCTTTTTGTTTCTTTTGCATTAATACACCTTGATTTTCGTTTTTTTTAACATTGAATCATGATTTTTGACCGAAATGCTTGGTCAGTTTATGACTAATTTATTAACTTTGCAGGTTGAAAGCCCGAAAAGTGGTTTTGCAGCCCCTTCGGGGTGCTTTTTTTGACAAGAACATCATTCTAAAGCAATGGCAATGCAGATAATTCGTAGTGTCAGCGATCTGGAGAACTTCGTAGCCACGACGCTCGGCAAAGGAAAGACGATAGGATTAGTTCCTACTATGGGTGCCCTTCACGACGGACACCTGTCGCTCGTGAAAAAGGCAGTCGCAGAAAACGACGTTGCCCTCGTCAGCGTGTTTGTCAATCCGACTCAGTTCAATAATCCCGACGACCTCGCCACTTATCCACGCAATGAGGAGGCGGACTTCCGGTTGCTTGCCGGAGAGGGCACGACAGCTGTCTTCGCTCCATCGGTGGCGGAGATGTATCCTGACGGTACGGAAAGAGACCATGAGTTCCGGCTCGGAACGGCCGCCGAAGTGATGGAGGGAAAGTTCCGTCCCGGTCATTTTCAGGGAGTCGCCCAGGTGGTCAGCCGCCTTTTCAGGCTCTGCCGCCCGACGCGCGCCTACTTCGGCGAAAAGGATTTCCAGCAGATAGCGGTGATAAGGAATATGGTGGAGTCTGAACATATAGACGTGGAGATCATACCGGTACCCATCAGGAGGGCTGACGACGGACTGGCGCTCTCATCGCGCAACGCTCTTCTCACCGAAGAACAGCGCAGTGTGGCGCCCGGCATCCACGAGGCGCTTGCCTATAGCGTGGAGTATGCCAAAGATCACTCCGTGCGCGCCACGCATGACACTGTTGTGGAGCGTATTGACGCTATCCCGCATATGAACGTAGAGTATTTCGAGATCGTCGACGGACGTACACTGCTTCCGGTCGAGGAATGGTCGGAGTCTCCGGACATAGTCGGCTGCATCACGGTCTATTGCGGTAAGGTAAGACTCATAGACAATATAAGGTATAAATAAGTCAACGCAAACCCATACCTAAGCAATGCAGATAGAAATGCTGGCCTCGAAGATTCACCGTGTGCACGTGACGGAGGCTAATCTAAATTATATCGGAAGTATCACAATCGATTCCGCGCTCCTTGAAGCCGCCGGCATATTGCCGGGACAAAAGGTGTCGGTGGTAAATAACAACAACGGCGAGCGTCTGGAGACATATGCTATCGCCGGCAAGCCGAATTCCGGCATAGTATGCCTTAACGGCGCGGCGGCGCGTAAAGCGCAGGTAGGAGATATCATCATAATAATCGCCTACGCCATGATGACCCCCGAGGAGGCCGCTGCCTTCGAGCCGAAGGTGATTTTCCCCGACACGGCCACCAATCTACTGAAATAATAATAAAACAGAATACAATATATGTTTAACAACCTTTCCGAAAGACTCGAGCGATCGTTTAAGATCCTTAAGGGCGAAGGACGCATCACCGAGATCAATATTGCCGAGACAATGAAGGACGTACGCCGGGCCCTGCTCGACGCCGACGTCAACTTCAAGGTGGCCAAGTCCTTTACCGATACAGTCAAGCAGAAGGCCCTCGGCCAGAACGTGATCAATGCCCTCAAGCCTAAGGAGCTGATGGTGAAGATCGTACACGATGAACTCACGGCCCTTATGGGCGGCAAGGAGGAGCCACTCGTGCTTGAGGGGAAACCGGCTGTCATCCTTATGTCGGGTCTGCAGGGTTCCGGTAAGACCACATTCTCGGGTAAGCTTGCCCTTAAGCTTAAGAAGAAAGGCCGCAAGCCTCTTCTTGTGGCAGGTGACGTCTATCGTCCCGCCGCAATCGATCAGCTGAAGGTGCTCGCCGAGCAGATTGACGTTCCCGTCTATACGGAGGAAGGAAACAAAAATCCTGTACAGATAGCGCAGAACGCCATCAGATATGCCAAGGACAATAAGTTTGATCTCGTGATAGTCGATACCGCCGGCCGTCTTGCAGTCGACGAGGAGATGATGCAGGAGATCGCAGCCATCAAGAAGGCGGTAAATCCTGACGAGACATTGTTCGTGGTAGACTCCATGACCGGCCAGGATGCAGTCAATACAGCTAAGGAATTCAACGACCGTCTCGACTTCAACGGAGTCATCCTCACCAAACTGGACGGTGACACACGCGGCGGTGCCGCTCTGTCGATCCGCTCGGTTGTGGACAAGCCCATCAAGTTTGTCGGTATCGGCGAGAAGATGGAAGACATTCAGGAATTCAACCCTGAAGGTATGGCCAACCGAATCCTGGGTATGGGCGACATCGTGGAGCTTGCCAAGCGTGCCCAGGAAATCTACGACCAGAAGGAGGCAGAACGTCTGCAGGAAAAGATCAGAAAGAATAAGTTTGACTTCGACGACTTCCTGAAGCAGATTCAGCAGATCAAGAAGATGGGTAACATCAAGGATCTCGCAGCGATGATTCCGGGTGTGGGCAAAGCCATAAAGGATATCGATATCGACAACAACGCGTTTAAAGGAATTGAGGCTATAATCTACTCAATGACGCCTTACGAGCGTCAGAATCCCGAGATCATCAATGCATCGCGTCGTCAGCGAATCGCCAAGGGCAGCGGAACATCACTTCAGGAGGTAAACCGTCTGCTCAAACAGTTTGAGGATACACGCAAGATGATGCGTATGGCCACGGGAGGAATGAAGAATCCGATGGCAATGATGCGCCAGATGCGTCAGAAAGCCGGCGGAAGACGCTGACACTAATCAATATAAAGGGAGCCCCGTACCAATATCTGGTACGGGGCTCCCTTTATATTGATTCAATGCGCAATTCATAATGCATAATGCATAATTATTGTCAACTCGGAATCCTTTGGGGATGTGAAGATAGGGAGTTGTCTGTTTGAGCTGCGTAGTCAATTATGCATTATGAATTATTTTTTGATGTCGTAGCCCTGATTCTTCAGATAACGGAGGATGTTGTATTCCATCGCATGGTCGTAGTAGTTGATGATATGGGCGCACCAGTCGTTGTCTGACGTGCCGCCGGCACGGTGATGGTTGTAGTCGGTCACTACCTTGTCGTATTCTACGAGTTCATCTGTCAGCTTTTCAGGATCCTGAGAGTAGCAGTTCTTCATGAAGACGAGGTCTCGCTGCTGCTTCGGCTTAAGATCGGGATGCTCGCGTGGAATGCCGAGTGCGAGACCACACACTACAAACACACCTTTCGGAAGCTTCAGAAGTTCAGCTACAGCCTTGGGATCGACCGTGCGGAGATAGCCGACGCAGTTGCATCCGAGTCCGCATGCCTCCGCTGCCACAACGGCGCTCATCATTGCAAGCGAGGCGTCGATTATTCCTATTATCGTACCGTCCATCGTGTCTGTGAATGGTGGCATCGCTACCCCTTTCTTCTTTGCGAGGAGGGTCATCTTGTTATAGTCTGAGCAGAAGATGAGCAGGCGGTTGCATGTCTTGAGCTGCTTCTGGCCTGTGAGTTCATAAAGTTTTTCCTTCAGTTCCTGATCATCAATATCGATGACGGAATACTGCTGACCGTTGTAGCTTGTCGGTGTGTTGCGGACCGCATCATAGATGAAGTCCATTGTCTCCTGGGGAATCGCCTCTCTCTCATAGCGGCGGATTGATACCCTGTCGAGCAGGGTGGCTTTTACATCTTTCATATTTTGGGTTATGTTTTGGTTTAGGGAGTTTAATGGGTTTAAGAAGTTTAAAGAGTTTAAGGAGCGAGGATATATCCTTTCAGACTGACAGTTTATGAAAGGAGGCATAAGGCAAAACAGCCTTATGCCTCCTTTATAAGGACCACACCAAAGGTTTTGTGATGAAACTCCGATAGACAGGATTTGAGTTCCGCCGGCACTTTGTAATCCGCCTGTGCTCCCCGAAGGGAGACGCCACCCGAAGGTGGGGGGCCCGCCATCGCATCCGGCAGATGGTCTCGGTATTTCATAAAAGTTTGATGAGTTTCCCAAATTTCTTTGATGTGGTGATGGGATTGTCTATTTTTGTAGCTACGGCTCTCCGTCGCTCTGTTTCTATAACGCAAAGATAATGCATAAGGTTGAAACTTCCAAATTCTGACGAAAGAATTTTTCGAAATTTTTGTTGGATATATGAAATTTTATTACTACCTTTGCAGTGTTGTACATATGTGCATCACTATATATGTTATAATTAATAATTCTCAAGATGATTGAACTTAAGAACGCTGCATTTACTTACAGGAAGGCAAAGACGCCGGCATTGTCAGATGTCTCGGCAAAGATAGGCTCCGGACTGTATCTGCTTGCTGGAGAAAACGGTGCGGGCAAGACCAGCTTGCTTCATGTGATAGCCGGACTCCTGCGCCCGCAATCGGGGAAGTGCGAGATTGACTCATATCCCTCAGCTACAACCGATCCTGCCGAGATGGGAAATGTATTTATTTTGGAAGAAAACATGCGTTTTCCCGGAAAGACCATAAGAGAGTTTAAAATGTTACATTCCAGATTCTATCCCGGATTTTCAGAAGAAATGTTTGATGCCAATCTGAAGGCTTTCGGGCAGTCAGGAAACGAGCCGGTGGAATCCCTCTCTTTAGGAAACCGGAAGAAGGCACAGCTGGCCTATGTGCTCGCTTTGGGAGTGAAGGTATTGCTTCTTGACGAACCCACAAACGCACTTGATATAGAGGGACGTGAGACATTGCGCAGGCTTATTGCCGACGATATTTGCGATAATCAGACAATCATAGTCTCCACCCATACCGTGGCAGATCTTGACAGACTGTTTGACGGCGCCTTGATAATGCATAAATCCAGGCTTGTCTTTGCCGGGACTGAAGAGGAAGTTGCGGATAGTCTGGCGTTTGAGTATTCCAGTTCAAATGATCCGGAATCTCTCTACTCTGAGAATGTAGCAGGCAGATACCTCAACGTGTATCCGGCCGATGGACGTGATGAAACCAGAGTCGACTGGAAAGCCCTTTATATGGCTCTGCATTCGGATAATTCCCAACGTATAATTTCACAACTTCAAAAACAATGACAACACAGACTTCAAATTTCTCGTGGCGCAGAGTCGCACAATTATATCAATATAACGCTCCCTGGATCAGAAAGCAGACAACGATATATTTTCTCTTTTCCCTGATCACCGCACTGCTGTATATTTCAATTCCATCTGAAACGACAAGGCTGACAGTCTACGGCTCATGCTGCACTGTGCTGCAGTTTATGTTTATCTGGGCACCGGTTGTATTTACCAAAGGCGGTGATAACGGAATAATAGACAGACTTATTCCTGCGAGTCCGACTGAAAAATTCATGTTCTACCTGAGCTATCTTTTCATTGTCATTGGGATGGCATGTTTTTTCTGTCCTTGGGTGGCGGAAAAATTATATCGTGTATTTTATCCCGGCGAGGAAGGAATCGTGGATACCATAAAGAGCGCATTGGACATACCTGTACTCTACAAATACTCAAATTATTTATCTGTTTTAGCTGCCATGATTACCTGTTTTTATTGTGTGGTCGCTGTAAAACGAGACAGGGTAATGAAAGCCTATCTTATTTCAATATGTGTGCTTATTCTGACGTCTTTAATGAATTCATTTTACGGAATAAAAGAGTCTGTGATGTTAGGATTTAATGAAGCGATAAAAGATTCAGGCGCAATCAACGAAACAGAAATCGTAGAAAAAGTATATAATGTCATGACAGACCATCTTGGTTTTTTGATTTTCTGCATGACTGTCAGTGTGGTATATATCTTTTTATTAATGTGGTTAAGTTATCGGTCATTGTATCGTAGAAACCTTTAATACAATGATGGAATTCAACGATAATAAGCCTATCTACAGGCAGATACTGGATTATGCCTTCAACTGTATCCTGACAGGTATATGGCAGGAGGGAGAGATGATTCCTTCCGTTAGGGAACTGACGAGTGAACTCGGGGTCAACAACCGGACAGTGCTTAAAGCCCTTGATGAGTTGCAGAGTCTTAGGGTGATCGAGCCTCGGAGAGGCCTGGGATTTCTGCTGGCACGGAATGGTGTCGAGATAATAAGAAATGAAAGAAAGCGGGAGTTTTTTGAGAATACTATTCCTCAGATAGTAGAGGAGATGAGGATTCTCGGAATTACACCGGAAGAAGTTGCTGCAATTCTGTCCGGGGCTGATAAGAAATAATCTAACTGTCATTACATCTCATAAACATGGTAAGTATAATAATAGGAATGGTGACACTGATAGTGTTGCTGGTGAGTATAATTCTATAGATATGGAAATGAAGGTCTTCAGGTCAAGAATTGATTGGTGGGTTTATGCCCTTTAAATTATCATATATAAGCCTCCTTTCTGCAGCTGTGATGGAAATGGTCTACCGGGCCGTGTCCTTTGCCTATCTTATATCGTGCTCCTGATTCTATGGCTTTCGAAATATAGTCTTTGGCAAGTCTTACGGAATCGTTGAGGGAATTTCCCTTCGCAAGAAAAGAGGCGATCGCGGATGAGAGCGTACATCCGGTGCCATGCGTGTTGACGGTGTCTATACGTCTGGATTCAAGATATATCGTCTCCTTTGTCTCTGCATTGTATAAGATGTCGATGAGCCTGTCATCGTACAGATGTCCTGCCTTAAGCATTACCGATGTTCCGAGCCGGGACAGTTCGGCAGCTGCATCAGGCAATTCGTCCTGACTGCATATGCTTCGTCCCAGAAGTATTTCAGCCTCCGGAATATTGGGGGTTATTATCCGGCTTTTCGGGATCAGCTCGTCACGAAGTGTTGCGACGGCCTCTTCTTCAAGCAGCGGATCGCCTGAGGTAGCTACCATCACGGGATCGAGAACTATATCTGTTATCTCCGGATATCTGTCAAGTGCAGTCTTAACAGTGCGGATCAGTTCTGTGGAATGCAGCATACCGATCTTGACCGCGTCCGTACCGATGTCGTCAAGAATTGCATGTATCTGAGCAGCAACGAATGCGTCAGGCACCGGGAATACTCCATAGACTCCCATTGTGTTCTCATCGACCAGAGCTGCTATCGCTGAAGTAGCGTAGCATCCGCAGGCTGAGATTGTCTTTATGTCGGCCTGCACTCCGGCTCCTCCGCTCGGATCGCTCCCCGCGATGGTCATAACCCTCTTGTATTCCTTATGTTTCATATCTTCCATTTTTCAAGATTGTAAGCACTGTCCCAGAACATCCATTCCATGCGTGTAGCCATGACAAACGCATCCCTCATCTGTCGGCGTATCTCAGCCGAGGCATTTTCCGCCAGTTCGTCACATATCTCAATCGCCCTGAGTGTGGATTTTTCAAAATCCTTGTCTGCGTATGTCTCGATCCATCGGTAGTACGGATTGTCCGGTGAACTTGTCTTAAAAATATGCTCTCCGACCTTCTGATAGACCCAGAAGCATGGCAGGATTGACGCTGCTTCTATCTCAACCGGCCCAAGTCCTTTGGCCGATTCATAACAGTTGTAAAGAAGTGTAGTAGGAGTAGGGGAGACCGAAGCATGTCCGGCTCCGATATATGTCTCATGCAGGATTTTCTCAACCTCTATGCCTACGGAGGCGAATTTCAGGAAGTCAGCAACGTGTTCCTGCCTTGTCAGACGAGACGCTATGTGTGCCAGTACGTGGCAATAGTTCTCAACGTAGATCGAGTCCTGTTCGATGTAGAATCGAAATCTCTCTCCGGTGAGGGTACCTTCGGCAAGTTGCCTGACGAACGGCAATTCAAGTATTTCCTGATATACGGGCAGAGCGGCTTGCCATGCATCTTCGCTCCATTTTGATCTTTCTGTCATAGTTCAAGTATTTTTAGAGTTATATCTTTTAAATTGAAAATAAGCAGTTTGCCAATAAGTGTCTTGCCGAATCCGCATATAAGTTTGATTGCTTCTGATGCCTGCAGCGATCCTATGATTCCTGGAACAGGACCGATTACGCCACCGTAAGCCTTCGGAATCGCGGAAAGCATTTCCCGGTCGGGATATAGATCCGTATATCTGAAACCATTCCTGCCGAATGTCGAGATTCTTCCCTCAAGTCCTTCGATCGCACCATAAATCCATGTTTTGTCGAGCTTGAGGCAGATATCGTCAATCAGATAGCGTACAGCATGGTTGTCAGTGCAATCCACCACAAGGTCATAACCTGATATAATATCTTCGGCATTTTCCGGTGTCAGGCCATCTTTCCATATGTCAAACGATGTGGCTGAGGACAGTCCTGAAAGGCGTTGATATGCGGAGTCAGCCTTGGGCCATCCTTCAGATTGCTCGGAATAAAGAATCTGTCTCTGCAGGTTGCTTATCGAGACGATGTCGCTGTCACACAGTCCGATCCTGCCGATTCCGGCACCGGTCAGATATAGCGCGACAGGAGAACCGAGGCCACCGAGCCCTACAATAAGTACCGACGCTTTTAACAGTCTTTCCTGACCTTCTACCCCTATCTCCGGTAGCATGATTTGACGTGAATACCTTTCCATAACTAACCGGTCTTTATACATCATAATCCTTTTATTGGCAAAATTTAGATATGAACAATTAAG